>NZ_JBEZXR010000069.1:0-45441 GCF_040638135.1 Streptomyces sp. NPDC026673
ACCGCGTCGAAGTCCGCCGGGTCCCCCGACCCCGCAGCGGTCCCGCCGCCGTGCCCGGCATGCCCCGCGTGGCCGTCACCGGACGCCGCGTCCGCACCGGGCAGCGCGGTGTCCAGCTCCGGCGCATGCCCCTGCACCGCGTCCAGCACCTGCCCGAACCGGTCACCCGCATAGTGGGACCAGGTCAGCCCGGTCGCACTGAGGAACAGCAGACCCAGCGCCATCCACACCCCCGTGGCGGCATGCCAGGTCCGGGTACGCCGCACCCCCCGGGCGGACCGCTCGGGCAGCAGCACACCCCGTACCGACCTCGCCCGCTGCCCACGGGCACGCCCGATCCACAGCACGAGCCCACCCGCCACGATCACCCACAGCCAGCTCGCGGCGACCTCCGAGTACAGGCGGCCGGTCTCCCCCAACTGCAGATTGCGATGCAGATCGTCCAACCACGTGGTCAACGGCGTCGAGTCTCCCCAGGTGGTCAGCTCGCCCTCCACCCGGGCCGTGTAGGGGTCCACGAACACGGTGCGCTGCCGGTCACCCAGCTCCGGAACGGAGAGCACCACCCGCGTGGTCTCCCGCGGTCCCGACGGGGAGATCACCGACGCCAGCGTTCCTTCCGGGTGGACGGCCCGGGCCGCGGCGATCTGCACCGCGAGTGGACGGGGCTCACCACCCGGTTGCTCGACGCGCAGCAGATCCCCGTAGACGAGTTGGTCGAGCTGCGGACTAACCGTGTAGGCCAGGCCCGTCAGCGCGGCCACCAGAAGGAAGGGCGCGACAAAGACGCCCGCGTAGAAGTGCAGTCGGACCAGAAGCGCCCGTACGCCCCGCCATGAACGGGCTCGGTGGAGGGTTCGGGCTTCCGTGGAGGGTGACGGCGAACCGGGGCCGGCAGCCCCAGCGCGGTCGCCCGTCGACGTGTGTTCCTGTGGAGAGGACATGTGGGATTCCCATCGGCACCCAGGCTCGGCGAGTGGGTGTGCGAACGAGGTCGGCGAGTTGGTCGCCGGTGTGGTGGAACGGTGTGACACGGCGGCAGTCCCCGGGCAAGGTGATCGTCGTGGGGAATGCACATTCGTCGTCGCGTGGTTGGGGTGCGGCCCGGGGCGGCGGGGGGATGTCGGCCCCGGACCTCGTGGGCGCTCAGGGGCGATTCCGTGCGTGTCAGCGCTGGGCCATGGTGGCTGGGACCCACACGCGTGGATCCGAGCCACCGTGGCCGACCCGTGAGGCCGACGCTCCGCATCCATGGCGCGGCCGGTCCGCCCGCCACCGAGCGCGATCGACGATCGGCATGCGGCCTCACGGGCGAGAAACCTACGACCGGTTACATCGAGTGATGCCCGCCGTGCTGCCCCAGCAGGCCGCTGTGGATCTCGTGCACGGCCGGCGGCATGACCACGAAGGGACGCATCATGCCTTCGTCCTCGTGGTCCAAGAGGTGGCAGTGGTACATGACCCGGCCGGTCTGGTCAGCGATCTTGCCGCCGATCGTGACCATGGTGTTCGCGTTGACGTTGACGGTGTCCTTCCACCCGGACTCCTCAGGGGCGACGGGCACCTCACGGCCGAGGGTGATGGGCGCCTTGGTGCCGCCGGCGGCGAAGTCCATGCCGCTGACGTCGATCTCACGCCGGTCCACCACCTGGAAGTCCATCAGGTGTACGTGGAACGGGTGGTAGATCGGCACGTTGGGCGGCGCGATGCTGATGAGGTGCCACTTCTCCCAGGTGCTGGATGCCGCGAAGAAGGTGGTCGCGTCCTCGAATATCGAGGCCACGCGGCGGAGCGTCTTCGTGCCGCCGGGCAGGGTGATCTGCACGACACCCTCGCCGGACGCCTCGTCGGAGACCTCCTTCATCTCCCAGATCACCGGCATGCCGGCGCCGATGGTGAGCACGACGAACCGCTCGACGGCGCCCTTGGGGATGTCGGCGGAGGTGAGCTTCTTGAAGCGGGGGGACAGCTTCGCCGGAAGCGTGTAGGTCTCGTGCCGCTTGGTCGCGACGCGGAACTGCATGACCTCGGGGAAGGGAATGTTGAAGTCGGGCAGGGCAGTTCCGGGAGTCTGGCCCGGAATGGTGTTGACGAGCTTGAGCTTCCTGCCCGGGAAGGCGGCGAAGTCGATGACGACGTCGGCACGTTCCGCGGGGGAGAGCGTCAGCGCCTCGTCGACGGTCTGGGGAGTGCCGAGCAGGCCCAGGTCGGTGGCGACGACCTTCATGGCCCCGCGCACCACCTTGCCGGTCTCCTCGTCGATCACGGCCATCCGGTAGATGCGGGTCGCCGAGATGTTGAGCAGGCGGAATCGGTAGGCGCGCGCCTTGACGTCCAGATGCGGCCACACCACACCGTTCACCATGGTGAAGGGGCCGAAGCTCGCGAGAGAGGGCGGGATCATCCCCGGTTCGGGCTTCGTGGGGGAGATCTTCTTGTTGAGGATCTGCCCGGTCAGTCGCCCCTGGTCATCGGTCTCGAAGTTGACGTCCTGGATCGCCAGGGGGATCTCGTAGGCGCCGCCCGGCAGATCGAGCCGGTCTTCCTCCTCGTCGCGGATGATGTAGTGGCCCATCAGTCCGGCCTGCACATTCAGCGCGGTGACCGCCATGGCGTGATCGTGGTAGAAGAGGTGCGCAGCGGCCTGGTCGTTGCCGTACTCGGCCAACTGCGCACTTCCGGGGGTGACGGCGAGGTCCGCACCGCCGTCGTGCAGGGCGTGATTGTGGCCGCCGTGGAGGTGGGCCGTGGTCCAGGCGGTCAGCTTGTCGACCTCGGGACGCGCATGCGCGCCCTTGGATCCCGGGATGTTGTAGGGCAGCAGGCCGGGCCCCGGGCCGTCCGGGTCCACGAAGACGGCCTTGAGGGGGATGGTGCTCCTCAGCTTGTTCTCAAAGGCGATGCGAGCCCGCCGGCCCCTGCGCACCTCGATGGTCGGACCGGGGAAGTGGCCCATGTAGGTCCACAGGCGGGTGGCCGGCATCTGGGAGTGCAGACGGATCTGGGACTCCACCAGGTCGACCTGCGTGATCGCCTCGTCGCCGGGGCGCAGCGTCGGGGGAATGCGCAGCGGGTCCTTGAACGGGGTCAGTTTGGTGAATTCCGGGGAGCCCACGCCGTTGAGCGGTTTGCTGCCGCCGGCGATCGTCTGGCTCGCCTGTGCGCGTCCCTGGGTCAGGGCCGTCGCGCTGTAGATTCCGGTGCCGGCCACGGCGGCAGCGGCCGCGGTGCCGCCGGCCATGCCGAGGAAGGTCCGTCGATTGTGCTTCATGGTGGTTGGTTTCCTGTACTGAAGGTTGTTGTTGTGAGCGCCCGTCATGGGCACGTTGAGGCGCACCGCAGCCCGATGTCCCGGCGACTGCTGCGATGCGGCAGGGCGTGTGAGCGCGCGATGGCGCCGTGAGTTCGAACGACCGTGGTCTTGAGCTGCGCCGCGGTACGAACGCAGGCGGCCTTCTGTCTCGGTTCCGGCGGTGCCGGAGGGAGGCGCCCCCGTCGCCTTGCGGTATGACCCGCGCGAATGGGACATGGTCCCCGTACAGGCACCCGGGATCGGACACACTGCCTATCCCCCGGAGCGCTTGTTGATTCTGCGGTGGGAGCCGACGGTCACACGCATGGGTGCCCACCTGGCGGGCCACCGGTTCCCGTCCGGTGGTACCTCAACCGTGTGGTGCACCGGTGAGCTGCCGCTCTCTTCGCCCGACAACTCCCCTTTCCCTGCGCAGGCTTTATGAGCCGCATGCGATCGAGGCGTTCCACGGGAACGCCTCGCGGGAGAGGGTGACGAGCCCGTATGCGACCTCGAAGCGGGTCTCGCGACGAGCGTGCAACGGGGCGACGCCGAAGTTCCGGATGGGCCTCCGGAGAGCCGACGTGCTGAGAATCGTATGCAGTCCCGCGACGGCAGTTGGCGCACACCTGTCCGTCAATACCGGCTTAATTCAGCACATACCTCCCATCCGGTGCCTCGCCGTGCCGTGGGTACCCACGGCGTGGGTACCCACCGTGAGCGGTTGTGCCTTGTGTCGTCGCCGGCATGAGAGGGCCGGATCCGGGGCGGGCCGGGTTCGATCCGGGGCGCGTGGATGACCTGGTGGCGGTCGACCCGGACGGCACGTGGTCGCGTGATCGACCTGACGAGTCCGAGTGGCGGTTTGCGAGACGGCGTGCCGCTGGCCGTCGACGGCATCCCGCTGTGGCTCTGCGGCCCGCCACATGGTTAGGCCGCACGGTCGTGGGGCTGCGTCGGACGCTGCCCGGATGCCCTCAAGGGGTCTGCAGGGCCGGTCAGTTCCCTCCGGGATCCGGTACCGGGAGCTTCGGCTCGGGGGCGGCTTTGCCGCCTCGCACATGGGAGCATATGCTCTCAATGTGAGCAGGATGTGGAACGTCAAACTCGGGGACTTTCTCCGTGCCCGGCGGGCAGCGCTCTCCCCCTCGGACGCCGGGATCGCCGCCCACGGTTCACCGCGCCGAGTACCGGGTCTGCGGCGCGAGGAGGTGGCGCGATTGGCGGGGGTGAGCGTGAACTACTACACCCGCATCGAGCAGGGGGAGGGTCACCACCTGTCCGGTGCGGTGATGGAGGCGATCGCGAGCGCGCTGCGCCTGAACGACGTCGATCGGCTCCACATGCTGCGCCTGGCATGGCCCCCGGAGGTCGCGAGGTATCAGACCGGGCCTGAAAAGGTGCGGGACTCGGTGCTCGCTCTGGCCGAGAGTGTCACCGACCAGGCGGTGTACATCGTGGGGAGGCGTACAGACCTGCTCGGTGGCAATCGCCTGGGGTTCGCACTGCTCGGTGTGAGTCCGGACCAGCGGCCGAATCTGGCGAGGAGCTTTTTCCTCGAACCGGCGATGCGCGAGCTGATGGTCGACTGGAGTTACTGGGCGCGGCACGTGGCCGGGTATTTGCGGGTGGCTTCGGAGGAGTACCCCGGTGATCTCCTCATGGCCGAGCTGATCAGTGAATTGACCGTCGAAAGTCCGGATTTCGTGAAGTTCTGGGATGTCCAGTCGGTAGCCGAGTGGACATACGCGGTCCGGGAGTTTAATCACCCACTCGTAGGGCATCTCACCCTCAATGAAGAGGTCGTGCGTTTTAGCGACCCCCCTGGCCAGCGCATCATCTTCGATGGCGCCGCCCCCGGATCCGAATCCGCCGAACGGCTCAGGCTGCTGGCTTCGCTGGTCTCGTGAAACCGTGCCGTGATGGATCGCTGCTGACCGGGCGATAGGGGCGGGTCGGTCCATCGCAAGAGCGCTGTCGTCATTCGATTCTCTGCCCGAGAGGCAATTATTGGCGATGGCGGAATCAAGTCGATATATCCTGGTTGGTGAATATGGAAATTTCTGAAGAATCTTCGGCGGTCATGGAGACCCGGCGTGCTCATCAGGTCCACCGCGTCGCCACCGTCGTGCTGGCAGTGGCCGCCGTTCACCCCTCGGTGCCGCTCGGCGCCCTGGGGCAGCTGCGCGACTTCGTCGTCGCCATGCTGCGCCATCACCACGAGGCCGAGGACAACGAACTGTGGCCGCGGATCGTTGCGGCGGCGCCCGACACGGAGCACGAACTCGGTGCGCTGAGCGAGGAGCACGAGCGTCTGGACGCCGCGCTCGACCGTCTGGCCGCCGTGAACCTGAGCGGCCAAGAAGCCGAGGACGGCGCCGGTGAGACCACGGGTGCTGGCCGAGGCGATACCGGCCTCGGTGATGGCGTCCGGGGGGAACGAGCCCGGGCCGCATTGCGGGACGCGGCCGCCGCGGTGCGCGACACGGTGCATGACCACCTGGACCATGAAGAGCCGATCCTCTTCCCCGCGCTCCGCGATCATGTCAGCCCGGCGGAATGGCAGGACTTCGGGCAGCGGGTGGGCGCGACCATTCCGCCGCTGGTCGGACACCTTATGGCGGGCTTTTTCGACGAGGAGGGGGCCGTCGCGGAGGCGGAAAGGGTGCTCGCGGGCCTTGAGGGGAGGCGCGAGCCGCGCATCCCGTGAGGGACCGGCTGAGAGCCGCTGCCCCCGTCCGGTGACCGGAAGCGCTGGACGCCGCGCTCAGCTGCCGCCGACCGGGTATCGGCTGGTGATCGCGACGCGGTTGAAGGCGTTCATCACCGTCGCCAGCCAGGCGACCGCCGAGAGCTGCTCTGGGGGCAGCACCGCCGCGGCCGCGTCGTAGTCCTCGTCGCTCACGTGGCCCTGCGGCACGAGCGCTATCGCCTCGGTCAGGCGCAGGGCCGCGCGGTCGGTCTCGGAGAAGTACCCGGCCTCCGCCCACGCGGGCAGCACCGCGATCCGATCCGGGTTCTCGCCCTTCTTGAGGGCATCACGGGTGTGCATCCTGAGGCAGAACGCACAGCCGTTGATCTGAGACGTGCGGATCTTCAACAGCTCGACCAGGAGCGGATCGAGACCTGCCGCCGTGACGGTCTCCTCCACCGCCGAGGACAGGGCGAGAAGAGCCTTGTAATCGGCCGGGTGCTGCTTTCCCATGTTGACGCGTTGCCGCTCGGTCATAGGATTCGCCTCCTTGCACGGTGCGACGGTCGGGGTCGCTGCCTCAGGCTCGCCCGAACGGCACCGCCGTCCGGCCGGCCGAAGTCCTGCGAACACGCTCCGGGCCCATCGGCCAGGCTGACGGCGGTCGCGAGAGCGGGGGCCTGCAACCGGTTGTGAGCATGTGCGTCCGGGGGCGGCACGCCACTGTTCGACCGCCGAGGTTCTCCCCGACGGGGCCCCACCTCGAGGTCGGGCCCGGACCCGACGGCCGCGTACGGTGCCCACCCGCGGCAAGGCGGCGCCGAGACTGGCGACCAGCGAGTTCACATCAAGCGTAGTCCGGCCACGCCCGCCGCGGTGGCCCTCTCCTCCCCGCTCCCAAGATCGTGGGCCGCGTCGTCGACGTCCGCCGTGGTCCGGAGGGAGGGGCCGGGCCGTCGTTGGGGTCGGCGCCGTTCCTTGCCGCGGCGATGTTCCCACCTCCCTCGCACCCGGCCCCCGCCGGTCGCGCCACCGAACAAGGGGCGGCCGACTGGCGAACAGGTGACATGGCACCTATGCGCCACGCCCGCCACCTGGCACGGCGTCAACTCCTGGCCCGACTGTGGCCGGGCACACGCCGGTGACGCTCGTTCGTCGGGCGATCTCAGGGGAGTTGGTACAAGGTTATGCGTTCCAGATCGAGGACCGCGGCCGTGGTCGCGGCCACCGCGGTGGCGCTGCTCGCCACCGGACTGCCGGCGGCGGCAGAGCCGGATCCGGTAGCCGGGCCGGCCGCCGGGACCGGCCGTCCGGCCGCCCCGCCGGCGGCGCCCGGGCAGCACACCGTCACATTGATCAGCGGCGACCGGGTCGGCTTCACCGGCAGCGGGAGCGGACTCCAGGTCAGCGGGGTGACCCCGGGCAAGGGCCGGGGCCACATCGCGTTCACCCGGGCCAGGATCAACGACCACGAGTACGTGATTCCCGTCGACGCCACGCGGCCGCTGGCCCAAGGCCGCGTGGACCGGCAGCTCTTCGACGTCACCGCACTCGTCGCGCAAGGGCTGGACGACGCCACCCGGACCTCGATCCCGCTGATCACCACGGCCCAGGCCGGCCCCGCGCTGCGCGGGTCCACCCAGCGGGACACCTTCCCCGAACTGGGGCTGGCGGCCCGCACGGTCGCCAAGTCAGAGGCGGCCACGGCCTGGCGGGGCTTCCTCGCCGCCGACGCGACGTCGACGTCCCGCACCGCGGCGCCCGGGAAACTCTGGCTGGACGCCGAGGTCGAGGCGAGCCTGGACCGGTCCGTCGCCATGACCGGCGCGCCCCGGGCATGGCGCAAGGGGCTCGACGGCAAGGGCGTGAGGGTCGCCGTGCTGGACACCGGGTACGACCCGGCCCACCCCGACCTCAAGAACAAGGTCGTTGCGGAGAAGAACTTCACCTGGGACGAGGACGTCACCGACCTCAACGGCCACGGCACGCACGTCGCCTCGACCATCGCCGGAAGCGGCGCCGCCTCGCAGGGCCGCTACAAGGGCGTCGCGCCCGGGGCCCGGCTGCTGATCGGCAAGGTGCTCGACGGCGGCGGATCCGGCAGTTTCAGCGGCATCCTCGAAGGCATGGAGTGGGCGGCCGCCCAGGACGCCGACATCGTCTCGATGAGCCTCGGCTCCAACCTGCCGAGCGACGGCAGCGACCCGGTCTCCCAGGCGGTCGAGACCCTGTCCAGGGACGGCGGACCGCTGTTCGTCGTCGCGGCCGGCAACGAGGGCACGCCGGGCAGCATCGGCACGCCGGCCGCCGCGCCGAGCGCCCTGACCGTCGGGTCGATCACCAAGGACGGCGCGATGTCGTCGTTCTCCTCCCAGGGTCCCGCGGTGACCGACGGCGGCGTCAAGCCCGAGATCACCGCGCCCGGCAGCGCGATCACCGCCGCCCGTGCCGCCGGCACCCTGGACGCCGCCGCGAACAGCGAGTTCTACGCGACGATCAGCGGCACCTCCATGGCGACCCCGCACGTCTCCGGGGCGGCCGCCATCCTCAAGCAGCGGCACCCCGACTGGGACGCGCGGCGGCTCAAGGCGGCGCTCGTCGGTGCCGCCGACCCGGTCGACGGTGCCGGCGTCTACGAGCAGGGCGCCGGCAGCGTGGACGTGCCCAGCGCGCTCTCGTCGTCGGTCACCGCCTCCCCGGCCGCCGTCTCCGCCGAGCTGACCTGGCCGTACGGCGGCAACCCGACCCGCACGGTGACCTACCGCAACAACGGCGGCAAGGACATGCGGCTGGACCTTTCCCTGACCGGGAAGGCACCGGTCTCGCTGGTCACACGTCGGCTGACCGTCCCGGCGGGCGGCACCGCCGAGGCGACCGTGAGAGTCGACACCGCCCGGGCCTCCGCCGGCACCCACAGCGCCTGGATCACCGCACGCGGCAGTGACGGCAGCACGGCGCGCACCCCCGTCGGCATCGACGCCGAGAGCCCGACCGCGACGCTCACTCTCGAAGCCGCCGCGCTGCGGCCCGGGGTCGAGACGGCCTACACCAACCTGGTGGTGCAGAACGAGAGGACCGGCGAGGCCCAGCTGGTCAGCCTCACCGAGGGAGCCGAGGAGCTCCGGCTGCCGGTCGGCGACTACCGGGTGTTCGGCGGGGTGTGGGAGTACGTCCGGTACGGCAGGGCGAGCGTGCCCGAGACCTCCGTCGCCGTCGCCCGGCGCGTCAGCCTCGACGGCGACCGGACGGTGAGGACCGACCTGTCCACCGCGAAGCTGGTCACCATGGGCATCGACGACCCGAAGATGCGGCTCAACGAGTGGGGGTCGGCGACCGGGATGGTCTCGTCGGCCGGCGCGGGCGACCCGAAGGGCCTGGTCGCGCCGCTCTACTCCGGTGCGTACCGCTCGTATGCCGTGGGCAGCGCCAAGATACCCGGTCTGACGTACTTCTCCGCCGCCTCGTGGGAGCAGCCGTCCGTCCTGGCGACGACCGTCGGTGGCTCCGGCACTCCGGTGGACGTGCCGGTCTCGCTGATGACGCAGCAGGTGGCGTGGGACCTGGAGAAGCGGGTCACGGACGCGGGCGACGGCGGGGACCTGACGGGACGTGAGATCGCGGACCGGATCGTGCTCCTGGAGTCGGACTGGAGCCTGCCCTGGGAGGAGCTGGACCGGCGCTACCAGGCGGTCAAGGCGCAGCGGCCGGCGGCGATCCTGCTGGCCGGGTCGGCGTCGATCGGCGCGGACGACCCCACGTTGAGCATCGGCGACCACGGTGTGGCCCTGCTCCGCGAGCGGCTCGCCAAGGGCGGGGTGACCTTGCGGATCAAGGGGGAGCGCAACGGCGAACGCACCTACTTCACGTTCCACGCCCACGACGACGGGGTCCCCGCGGGCGCGAACTGGCAGGACCGGCGCCGCGACCTGGCCCGTGTGGACCACAGCTTCCGCACCACCGGATACCCCAACGACCTCAAGGGGATCTACGGGTGGGTGACCTACGGCGGACTGGACATCGCCCAGCAGTCGACGCTGTTCCGCGCACCGCACCGGATGACGGCGTACTACACCCCCGAAGTGCCGTGGACCACGGCCACGTTCGAGTACGCGCTCGACGAAGGGCCGCTGGGTGTGCAGTACACCAACCCGACGGTCCTCCGCCAGGGGCGCACGGTCACCGACAACTGGCTCACCGCGCCGTTCAACCCGTCGCTGTCGGTGAACGGGCCCGGAGGTCGGGCACAGGCTACCCGCGCGGGGGACAAACTGCGTCTCGCACTGCCGATGTTCTCGGACGCGGCGGGCCACCGCACGGACCCGCTGCGGAATCTGGAGTCCGGCGAGACGGTGCTGCGCGACGGATCGGGCAAGCTGATCGCCCGTAACGACGAGCCGGGGCAGGGCGTCTTCGACGTGCCCGCACGTGGCCAGTGGTACGAGCTGACCTCGTCCGCGCGGCACGACAGCCCGGAGTGGAAGCTGGGCACGCGCATCACGGACACCTGGCGGTTCCGCTCCGAGCACACCGGTGGCGAGCGCCCGCTGCCGCTGCTCGACACGCGCTACGACATGGCGGGGCTCGACGGCGACAACTCGGTCGCGGAGCAGCGGGAGTTCACCTTCGGGCTGGGCATCGGCCGGCAGGCCGGGGTGAGCGGCGCCGGCATCGAGCGGGTGTCGGTGCGGTACTCCACGGACGACGGGGCCACCTGGCACGCGGCGGAGGTCCGCGGCCGGGACGGCGACCGGCGGGTGACCGTGCCCGCCATGGACGCCGGCTGGGTCTCGCTGAAGGTGACCGCCGCGGACCGGTCCGGCGCGTCGGTGACGGAGACGGTCACCCGTGCCTACCGAGTGGGCTGCCCGGAGCAGTGGTGCGGCTACGCCCCGGCGTGGCCGCACTGGCCGGCCGGATAGTCCGCGAGCCGGCACCGCCCTGTCACGGGAGGGGCGGGGGGCCTCGCCGCCGTCACAATGACGGTGGCGAGGCCGCGGCAGGCTCGGTAGGGCCGGTTCAGCGCCGCACCGTCTGCCACAGGGTGCGGTAGAAGTCCGGGTAGGTCCGTTCCACGTGCGCGGCGTACAGGACGGTCTCCGCGTGGCGGGTGGGGAGCCGGTTGATCGGGACGCTCATCGCCGCATGGTGTTCGATGTGCAGGTTGTTGCCGTTGGTGAACCAGGTGCTGAACCAACTTCCGTGAATGGAGCGGGTGTTGCGCAGCACGTCCGTGCTGTCGGTGTCGCACAGGATGTGTTCCGGCAGCTCCACGAGGAAGTGCATCGGCACCGCGAGCAGCAGCGGCAGCAGCCACAGGAGCAGCACCTCCTGGTGGTAACCGGCGGCCGTGAGGACGCCCACCAGGGCGAGGACAGCGCCGAGGACGAGGTGCTCGGTGATCACCCGGCGGCGCAGCTTCGGGCTGATGTCACCGAGTTCGTACCGCCAGCGACCGGTCGCCGCGCGCGCGACGTCGCGGACGACCACCGCCAGCCGCCGGTAGTCGAACAGCCCGCGCAGGAGCGCGCCCTTCGTCAGGGGTTCACGGGTGTCGAAGCCGAAGAACTCGCTGTCCTGCGCCGTACCGAGGTAGCGGTGGTGCTGCAGGTGCCGGACCCGGTAGTGGGTGTAGACCACGAGCATCGGCAGGCCCAGCGGCACTCCGACGAGCCGGTGCGGCCATGCCCGCCGGAAGGCCGAGTGGTGCAGGGACTGGTGCTGCAACTCGACCGCGTGGGTGTACATGGCGGCCAGGAGGACCACACCGATGACAGCGGCCGGCGGTTCGGGCCGCAGAGCGAGGGTGGCGCCGAGTGTGGTCAGCGCGGCGAGCAGGGCCAGCTTGGCGAGGAAGATCCGTTCGTCCCTCGCGCCTGTTCGCGTCCGGGCGAACAGCAACGTGGGGGACGGTGCCACGTGGGTCATCGAACATTCTCCGTGAGGGGGTCCACTCAGCGTCCGCTGAGGAGCACGACGTGGGTTCCGGCAAGCTCGGTGGTGCGGGCATGGCGGAGGAGCCCTGCCAGGGCGACCGATCCGGCGGCGGTGGGGTGGGCACCCCGCTCGGCCAGCAGTGCCGCGGCCGCGCGCAGCTCGTCGTCGTCGACGCCGTGCACGGCACCGCCGGAGTCGGCGACCGCCGCCATCGCCTCGGGCCCCTGCAGCGCGTGCCAGTTGACCAGAGGCTGGTTGTGGTCGGTGGTGACGACGTCCTCGGGCGGCAGGGTCCGGTACGCGCCGGGCCAGCTGGTGACCACGGGGTTGTTGGCGGCGGAGCCGACCCCGTGAATGGGCACCGACCAGCCGAGATCCCCAAGTCGGCGATGCACGGCGATGATCGTGGTGCCGTTGCCGACGGGGATCCACAGCGCCGCCGGCGGCTCGCCGAGCTCCTGGTGCAGCGCTTGGGCGACGACGCCGTGTCCGGCCAGGACCGCGTCGACGTAGGGGCCGTCGACGTTGCCGTCGACCGATCCGTCGGCGAGCGCGAGCCGGCGCGACGCGTCGACGGCGTCCTCGTAGCTGCCCGGGACCAGGTGGACGTCCGCGCCGGCGGCGCGCATGAAGGCGCCGCCGTCGCTCCAGCCTTCCGGCAGCACCACGGTGCAGGCCATTCCGGCTGAGGCACAGGCCATGGCCATGGCCCGGCCGTAGTTGCCGCAGGTGGCGATCACGACCCGGTGGTGGCCGTCGGCGGCGGCGCGCCGTACGACGGCCCGGGCCGCGGGTTCCTTGTGGCTGCCCGAGGCGTACCGGGTCTCGTCCTTGATCAGGACGCGGGTGCCGGGGATGAGCTCGCCGGCGTCGATGAGCGGGGTGCCGTAGGCGTCGACGGGCGCGTCGGAGGGGAGTGTGTGCACGGACAAGGGGATTCCTTAGCGGGTGAGCAGGGCGTCGGCTTCGCGCTGCAGGTCGTCGCGGGAGCCGATCTCGGCGGGCGGTACGGCGTCGGGCAGGTGGTCTTCGAGCAGCCGCAGTCGGTGGTTGAACCACCCGCGCACCGCCCATGCGAGTTGGAGGAGGCCGCTGACGACGACGAGCAGTGCCAGACCGCGGCCGGGGCCGGTTCCGAGCAGGGGCCCGACGGTTCCGGCGAGCGCGCCGCCGGGCACGAGCAGAGGCTGTACGTAGCGTTCGGCGAGCGGTCCGACCACGAGGTAGCCGAGCGGCATCGTCAGCAGCATGACCGTGATGAAGATCGACAGGACCCGGCCCTGGAGCTCGAAACCGACCTTGGTCTGCACCAGGGCGATCCAGTGGCCCTCGGCGAGGGATTCACCGAAAGCCACCAGGAACATGCCGATCATGACGAGGGTGGGTGTGGTGCGGGCGCCGACGACCGCCATGGCGAGACTGCCGACGCCCATGAAGATGATCAGACCGTTCGCGCGTCGTACGGTGCCGCCCCACAGGCCCATGAGCAGGCTGCCGGACAGCCCGCCGAGGCCGCCCGCGGCCAGGGCGAGGCCCAGGACCGCGGGGCTCTGCTCGATCAGCAGCATCGGCGTGATCACGGCGAAGCCGAGGGTGTAGAAGGCGTGGTCGATGACGAAGAAGCGCAGCGCCGCGCCCAGCCCCGGTCGCCGGGCGATGTAGCGCCAGCCCGCGGTGATCTCGGTGCGGAAGGTCTCTTCACGGCGGCGGAACATCAGGTCGGGGAAGCGGACCGCCAGCAGGGTGAGCACGCCGACGGCGAAGGTGAGCATGTCGAGGACGAGTACGCCGGGCACGCCGATCAGGCCCACGAGGCCGGCGCCGAGCATGGGGGCGAAGACCAGTCCGACGTTGATGCCGAGTTGGGTGACTCCGCCGACGTGCCCCAGGTACCGCTTCGGCACGAGTTGGGCGATGGCGGCGAGGTAGGCGGGCCGTTGGAAGGCGCCCGCGAGCGAGGTCACCGACACGGCGAGGTAGACGTGCCACAACTGCATGCCGCCGGTGAACATCAGGGCGCCCAGGGTGCCGATGGCCGCCGCGGCGGCACCGTCGCAGGCGAGCATGATCGTGCGGCGGTCCCAGCGGTCGGCGACGACTCCGGCCAGGGGCCCGGCGAGGATGCCGGGCAGCAGGCCGACGGCGTTGACGGTGGCGAAGTCGGTGAGGGATCCGGTCCGCTGGAACACCCAGATGCCGAGGACCAGCGCGCTGAGTCCGCTGCCGATCATGGACACGAACTGGCCGAAGGCCACCAGCGCGAAGCGTCGCAGGCTCGGCTCGAGCGAGCGCCTCCGCCGCGGGCCGCTGCCGGCCGGGGAGGTGCGATCCGTTGGCGGTGTGCGGTCCCCCTTTGCGGTGCCTTCCCCGTGAGAGGTGCGGTCCTCCTGCGACGTGCGGTCGCCCTCGGAGGCGCGGTCCGGCGAGGGCTCGGGCTCCGGGCCCGTCATGTGTTCCGCGGCCTGCGGTTCGCGTGGTTCGTGCGGTGCTGCCGGCATGGAGCGTCCGGCGAACGCGACCAGTTCCCGCGCCAGTGGCTCCGAGTGGCTCTTGACGAAGAAGTGGCCGGCCTTCGGAAGGACGGCCAGGTCCACGTCGGCGGAGAAGTGCCGCCACTCCTGGTGGCGTTCCTGGTAGTGCTCGGTGACCCGGTCGCGGGCGCCGACGACAGCCAGCACGGGTGCGCGCAGCGGCTCGGTTTCCGTCCGGTACGCCGCGGTGAAGTACTCCTCGGCGTCCCGGGCGTCGTGGCGCACATTGCGCAGCACCAACGCCTCCTGCTCCGGGTCGTCCACGTCCGTGAAGCCGCCGCGCCCGCGGAGGTAGGCGAGGTACTCGCGGTCGGAGGTGAACCGGTCGGTGGGTACCAGGCGGTGGAACCAGTCGAAGAACCGGCCGGGCAGCCGGGCCGTGGGGAAGCCGGCGCCGAGCCCCACGCCGACCAGGGGCAGACCCGCCTCCTCCGCCCTCCGGGCCAGTTCGACGGTCACCGCGACGCCGAGGCAGTGGCCGTACAGCAGAACCGGTCCCTCGATCGCCTTCATCTCGGTCAGGACCAGTTCCGCCACCTCGGCGGCGGGCAGCAGCGCCTCGTCGGGCCGGGTCAGGTCGTGGCCCGGCAACTCGACGGCGTGCAGGGCCCAGCCGTCCGGAAGGGCGGCGGCCAGCGGCTGGTACGCGATGGCGCTGCCCCCGGAGAACGGGACGGCCACGACGGTGACCCCGCCGGTGGACGGGTCGGCGTCGGCGGGCGTCAGCCGGTGCAGCAGCCCGTGTTCCACGACCGCCGCGGAATCACGTGCCTCCAGCAGGGCGGCGAGCCGGCGTACGGTCGGGTGCTGGTACAGCTCGACCAGGGTCGGCGCGGGTTCGATGCGCCTGACCAGCCGGAGGGCACCGAAGGAGTCACCGCCGAGGGCGAAGAAGCCGTCGTCGATGCCGATCCCCTCAACGCCGAGCACCTCCTTCCACGCGGCCGCGATGCGCTCCTCCAGCGGCGTTCGCGGAGCGCTGCCGGACGCCCTGCCGCCGTCGTCGCCGGGCGGCGGCAGCTTGCGGCGGTCGAGCTTGCCGTTCGGCGTCAAAGGCAGGGCCGGCAGGCTCATCAGCCGGGCCGGAACCATGTGGACGGGCAGCGTGGTGCTCAGCGCGTCACGGATCAGCGTCTCGTCCGGCGGCAGGGCGGAGTGGGTGACGACGTATCCGACGAGCTGGGCGATGCCGGAGGGCAGGGTGTGCACCGCGACCGCGCACGCGACGACGTCCGGCAGCGCTCCGAGCGCGGCTTCGACCTCACCGAGTTCCACCCGGTAGCCGTTCACCTTGACCTGGTCGTCGAGACGGCCGAGGAAGTCGACGTCGCCGCCGAGGTGGTAGCGGGCGGAGTCGCCGGTGCGGTACATGCGGGCACCGGGTCCGGGCGCGTACGGGTCGGGCACGAAGCGGTCGGCCGTCAGTTCGGGGCGGTCGTGGTAGCCGGTCGCGACGCCCAGACCGCCGAGGTAGAGCTCGCCGACCACCCCCGGGGGCACCGGCCGGCCGTGGGCGTCGAGGACGTAGACCCGGTTGTTCGGGAACGGGCGGCCGATCGGCAGCGGGGCCTCGTCGGCGAGGTGGTGCACCGGGCCGTCGAAGTACACGTTGTCGACCGTCGCCTCGGTGACCCCGTACGCGTTCACGACCCGGTTGCCGGGTCCGACCAGCCGGCGGGCCAGGTCGTACTCCCGTACGTGCCACTTCTCGCCGCCGCCGATGAGCAGGCGCACGAAATCCAGTCCCTGTCCGGACTGTTCGGCGTGGGCGAGCAGGTTGCGCAGGACCGCCGGGACCAGCTCCGTGCACTGGACCTGCTCGGCGCGCATCAGGTCGTACAGCTCGGCCGGGTCCAGCAGGGTCTCCCGGGGGACGACGACCAGCCGGCCGCCCGTGCACAGCGCCCGCAGGGTCTCCCCGACGAACATGTCGAAGGAGAAGCTGGCCGCCTGCTGGTACGTCCACCCCGGTTCGAGGCGGTAGGCGTGCTGCCACATGGCGACGGCGTGCACCAGGTTGCCGTGGCTGACGACGACGCCCTTGGACTTCCCCGTCGATCCGGAGGTGTAGATCACGTACGCCGCGTCGGAGCCGCTGTTCACCGGCGTCAGGTCGCCGCGGTCGGACGGCAGCGGTCCCCGGAGGTAGTCGGCGTCGACGAGCACCTTCGACCGGCTGTCCCGCAGCATGTGGTCGAGGCGGTCCTGCGGATAGGCCGGGTCGAGCGGTACGTACGCCGCCCCGGCCTTGAGCACGGCCCACATGGCGACGAACAGGTCGATGCCCCGGTCCAGGCTGATGGCGACCCGGTCGCCGGGGCCCGCGCCCTCGGCCCGCAGCCTGCGGGCCAGCCGGTTCGCGCGGCCGTTGAGCTCGCCGTAGCTGATGGTCGTGGAGCGGAAGGTCACGGCGGGCGCGTCCGGAGTGGCCGCGGCCCGGCGCTCGAAGAGCTGGTGCAGGGTCGTCGCGTCCGGGAGGGCGATGGCGCTGTCGTTCCAGTCGTGCAGGATCCGCTGCTGCTCCTCCGCGCCGAGCAGGGGTAGCCGCGCGACCGGCGCCCCGGGGTCGGCGGCGGCTGCCTCGAGCAGGGTCAGCAGGTGCCCGAGCAGCGCCTCGACGCGGTCGGGGTCGAACAGTTCGGTCGCGTAGTCGATGCTGAGCCGCGGTCCGCCGGCGGGGAAGTCCAGGCTGACCGAGAGGTCCACCAGCGTCGCGGCCGGCGGAACCTCGCCGATGTAGCGCACGGCCTCGTGCCGAGGCGTGGGCATGTTGTGCACGGTGAGCACGACCGGGCTGAGCCGGTTGCGGTTTCCGCTGCCGGGCTGCCGCAGCGTGGCGACCAGGTCGGGCAGGGCGAGGTCCTGGTGGTCGAGATCGCGCAGCGTGGAGTCACGGACCCGGCCGAGGAGTTCGGCGAAGGAAGGATCGCCCGCGACGTCACCCCGCAGCGGCAGGATGTTGAGCAGCGGTCCGACCACGCCCTCCAGCCCGGGGCTGTTGCGGCCGGCCACCGGCGACAGAACGGTGATGTCGGTACGCCCGGTGTAGCGGGCCAGCAGGGACTGCAGGCCGGTGAGCACCACCATGAACAGGCTGGCGCCATGGGCTGTGCCGCAGTCGGTGAGCCGCGCGACGAGTTCCGGGTCGAGCCGTCGGCCGATGCGGGCCGAGGCGAAGGAGCGGGCCGCGGGCCTTTGCCGGTCCGCCGGCAACTCCATGTCCAGGTCGGCGCCGTCGAGGCGGTCCCTCCAGTACGCCGCGAGGCCGGCGTCCTGCCTGGCGGTGGCGTAGCGCGCGGCCAGGTCGGGCACGGCGGCGGGCGGGGGCAGCGCCGCGGCCGTACCGAGGCCGTCGGCCGCCTGAGGGTGGCTCAGTGCCGCTTGGTAGAGCGCGGCCAGCTCGTCACCCAGCACCGCCCCGGACCAGCCGTCGTACACCAGGTGGTGGATGAGCAGCACGAGTTCGTCGTCGTCGCCGGTGCGGACGACGATGGCCCGCGCCAAAGGCCCGTCGACGAGGTCGGTGTCCTCGACCGTGACGGCGCCGTCCGCCCCGGTGTGCTCGGTGAGCGGGATGTGCCCGTGCTCGCCGATGACCATCCGCGGTTCGGTGCCGTCGTCGGGAAAGCGGGCGCGGAGCAGCGGATGCCGCCGGACGAGTTCGTCGAGGCTCCGGGACATCGCCGCCGTGTCGATGCGGCCGCTCCACCGGAAGCGCACTCCGAGGGTGTGCGCGGGCAGGTCGGCGCAGATGCGCTCGGCCACCCAGAAGTCGCGTTGCAGCGGCGTGAGCGGCAGCTCCACCCCCTCGGGCAGGCCGTCTGCGGGGTCTTCCCGGACGCCTGCGGGGCCTTCCCCGACGTCGGCAGGGCTTTCGTCGACGTCGGCACGTGGGGTGATCAACTCGGCCACCGCGGCCAGGGTCGGCGCCGCGAACAGCCGGCTCAGCGTGACGTCCACGCCGTACCGCTGCCGCAGGGCGCCGATGAGCCGGACCGCGGCGAGGGAGTTGCCGCCGAGTGCCAGGAAGTCGTCGTCCGGCCGTATCTCGGCGACGCCGAGCAGGGCGCCCCACAGTTCGGCGATCTCGGCCTGCGCCGGCGTGAGGCCCTCGGAGGACACGGGTGCCTCCCCGGCCGCCTCCGACAGGGCCCGCCGGTCGATCTTGCCCTGCGGGGTGAGCGGGAACGACGTGTGCCCGATCAGCACGGCGGGGACCATGTACTCCGGCAGTCGACGGCGGAGCCCGCTGCGCACCGCCGCGAGATCGGTCTCCGGGAGCGCGACGACATGGCCGACCAGGCGCTGCTGCCCGGCGCGTTCCTCCACCCGGACGACGGCGTCGGACACGGCGTCGTCGGCGCGCAACGCGGCCTCGATCTCGCCCGGTTCGATACGGAAGCCGCGGATTTTCACCTGGTCGTCGAGCCGGCCGAGGAACACCAGGCCGCCGTCGGACGCACGCCTGACCCGGTCACCGGTCCGGTACTCGCGGCCGCCGCCGGGTCCGGGGCGGAACCGGTCCGCGGTGAGGTCGGGTCTGTGCAGGTAGCCCGTGGCGACGCCGGCGCCGCCGATCACCAGTTCCCCGGTGTCCGCCTCCCCGCCCTCGGCATCGACGACCCGGCAGGTGACCCCCGGCAGAGGGTGACCGATCGGCACCTGGTCACCGTTCCACCGTGTCAGCTCCGCGACGGTGGCCACCACGGTGGTCTCGGTCGGCCCGTAGGTGTTGAGCAACCGCACGGAGGCTCCGACCGCGTCCTGCCAGCCGCGGACCAGGTCGGCGCGGGCCGCCTCGCCGCCGATGACGACCAGCCGGACCGTCGCCGCGAAGGTGGCCTCACCGCGCACCAGGGCCGTCACGAGCTCGTGCCAGTAGGCGGTCGGCAGGTCGAGGACCGTGACGCCGAGCTCCGAGCAGCGGTTCAGGAACACATCGGGCCGGCTGATCATGTCATCGTCGCGCAGCACGATCGCGGCGCCGGCGGCGAGCGCGGGGAAGATCTCCTCGACGCTGGCGTCGAAGCTCAGCGACGCGAACTGCAGCACACGGTCGCGGTCGTTCAGGCCGTACCGGTCCATCGCGGCGCGGCAGAAGGCGTCGAGGGCGGTCCGCGGCACCGCGACGCCCTTGGGCCGGCCCGTCGAGCCGGACGTGAAGATGACGTACGCCGTGCCCGGCTGTACGGGCCCGCTCCCGGCGGGCCCGTATGCGGAGATCCCGTCCTGGTCGACGACGACGCGGGGACGGGTGTCCTCGAGCATCATCCGCGTGCGCTCCGCCGGATACGCGGGGTCCACGGGCACGTATCCGGCTCCCGCCCGCAACACCGCCAGCATCGCGACGATCGCCCGGCGGCCGCGCGGCAGGCGGATCCCGACCAGATCCCCGGCCCGGACGCCGCCGGCGTCGAGTTCCGCCGCGAGGTCCGTGACCTGCTCGACGAGCTCCGCGTACGTCGTCACGTTCGTGTGCTCGACGATCGCCACCGCTTGAGGAGCACGATGTGCCCACGCGGTGACGGCCGCCCAGACATCGACCGGGCCAACGCGCTCCGGTGCGGCCGCATGACCGACGACTGCCTCTCTCACGGAACTCCCTGCCTGCTTGGGGGTGATCGGATTCCGCGCAACCATAGAGGCGATCTTGACCAACACGGTGTGACACTAAAGGGAACATGTGATGCCGTGACACATCACACTGGTCCGGGAATGTTCACGGCCCCGGTCATGGACACATCGGCCGCCACGCGTCACCGAGGCGAAGGAGGCGGCCACGACGGTCACTTCTGGCGTTCACGTCCCATCTCCCTTTCCCACGAACACTGTTCAGGTCGCCGCCTCACACGTGCACACCATGAGTGCATGAAGCGCGCGATCAACTGACGTGGAAGTGCCGGGGCGTGTGACAGCCCGCCCCCGGCCGCGCAGTCCCGAGCGCGACTTCCCCGTGGTGCGCACCTCGAGTTGAGGTGCCACTCGTGGCGCACGCGGTGACGAACAGCCCCCAGGGAGACAGCAGTGACACCGGAGATCGACGAACACTTCGCGGCCATCAAGGCGGAACACGGTGCCGACTCGCTGGCACGGGTGGAGCAGATGCTGGAGCCGCGAGGCCTCGCCGAGCAGCGCCACCCGCTCCAGCGGGCGGCGAAATGGGTACTGCCGGGCATTCCGCAGACCCCCTGGCACGACCCGTACGCCTACCCCGAACTGCTGCCGCTGATCCTTGCGCTGGAGAGCAACCACGCGCAGATCAAGGCCGAACAGGAGGAGGCCTGGGCGCGGCGGCGGGAGAGCTTCTCCGACTACGAGCACTACCTGGTCCGCCAGCGAAACTGGCAGGCCCTGTACCTCTACCGCGAGGGCGCTCTCGTACCGGAGTCCGCACCGATAGCGCCGACCGCGTTCCGGGTGCTCGAGGAGAACGCCGTCGAGCCGGGCATCATCTGCCCGCTCCTGGAGTCACACTTCTCGACGCTGCTGGCCGGCGCCTCCATCGCGCCCCACTGCGACCTGTGGAACTTCAGCATCAACCTGCATCTGGCCATCGACATCCCGGACGGTGCGGGAATACGCGTCGCGGGCGAGACACGGCAGTGGCAGGAGGGCAAGTGCCTGTTCGACTACTCCTTCGAGCACGAGGCGTGGAACCACGGAACACGAACCCGGACATGTCTCCTCGTGGACCTCTGGCACCCGGACACCACACCGCCCGAACGGGCCGCGCTGACCACGCTCATGACGGAGATCCGCACGATGATGGGCTGACCCCGGGCGCGCCCGACGGGCGGGCGCGCCGACCCCTGCCGGGCGGTCGGCACCTCGCCGTCCGACGCGTGGGCCACATGACAGCCGCTCGCGTTGATTGCGATAATTCCTCATACCATGACAAAGCGACCGATTCCCCTGAACTTCTTCGGCATGCCCTTCGGTCTCGTGGGCCTCGCCGACGTGTGGCTGATCGCCGCCGAAGCCGGTCGTGTGCCACGGGGCGTCGGAGACGCGCTGCTGATCCTTTCGGCAGCCGTGTGGTTGCTGGTGACGGTCGCCTACCTCGACCACGCGGGGCGGGCACGGTCCCTGGCACGGGACCTGACCGACCCCGCGGCAGGGCCGTTCGCGTCGCTGTGTGTGATCGTCCCCATGGTGATCGCCGCGAACGGCCTGTACGCCCGCGCGCCGACGGCCGGACGGGTGCTGGTGGACGTGTTCCTCGTGCTCACCGTGCTGCTCGGCGCCTGGTTCACCGGTCAGTGGATCTACGGACGGGTCGACGTCGACCGTTTCCATCCCGGCTACTTCCTGCCGACGGTCGCCGGAGGTCTGCTGGCCGCGGCGTCGGCGGGGGCGGTGGGGCAGCAGCGGCTGGGCCAGGTGATGTTCGGCCTGGGGGCGGTCTGCTGGATGATCCTCGGCTCGGTGATCATGGGACGGCTGCTGTTCCGCCCCCTGCCGCCTCCCCCTCTGCTGCCGACGCTGGCGATCGAGGTCGCCCCGGCCGCCGTGGCCAGCCTCGCGTACTTCAAGCTGTTCAACGACTCCATCGACGCGATCGCGGCCTTCCTCGGCGGCTACGGACTGCTGATGGTGCTCGCCCAGCTGCGCCTGCTCCCCGCCTACCTGAAGCTGCCCTTCATGCCGAGCACCTGGGCGTTCACCTTCAGCTGGGCCGCGGTCGCCGCCGTCGCGATCCACTGGGTGGAGCGCCTGGGCCCGCCCGGGGCCGGCGTGTACACCTGCGTACTCCTCGGCGCCATCACCGTGCTCATCGGCGGCATCGCCGCGCGGACGCTGGTCGCTCTCGCCCGGGGCCAACTCCCGCCCGCGGCGCCCCCGCCCCAGGCGGCCGAGCCGCGGGGCGGCGCCGGGGGTCCGTCCGCATGAGCGGTCCGCCGACGACCGCCGCGGCCCCCGGCCGAATCGTTCCTCCCCGGGATCGCGCACGGAGATTCCACCGGGTTCCGACCGGAACACCGAGCGTGTCCGCTCACGGTTGCGGCCCCCACAGCCCGGTCATAGGTTGACAGGAAATGCCCACTCCCCACTTCCCGGAACAGGGGGAGGACGTGACTGGGAGAAAAGCTTCGACACGTGGCGTCATCGCTCTGATAACCGCGCTGTGCATCGGCGGTGGGGTCGTCCAGACCGCCCACGGCACCGCGCTGACCGGCTCCGGAGAGCCACCCCCCACCGCTCCCGCGCAGAAGAGCGAGCGCCTGCGACCGGTGGCTGAATTCGACGGCGCCATGCCGACCGGCGTGACCGTATCGCGCACCGGAAGGATATTCGTCAATTTCCCGCACTGGGGCGACAAGGTTCCCTATTCCGTGGCGGAGATACGCGACGGAAAGGCCGTTCCGTATCCGGATCACGCCGTCAACACAGCGGACACGAAAGATCCCGCGCACCATTTCCTGGGTGTGCAGAGCGTCGTGGTCGACGCGGCTGACCGGCTGTGGGTGGTGGACACCGGCCGTATCGAGTTCGGCGACGCACCGAAGGGCGGCCCGAAGCTCGTCGCGATCGACCTGCGCACCGACAAGATCGTCCGGACGATCGTCCTGCCACGCGGGGTGGCCGGACCGCGCAGCTTCGTGAACGACGTACGGTTCGACCTCACCCGCGGCAAGGCGGGCACCGCGTACCTCACCGACGCCTCACCCGACGGCCCCAACGGTCTCATCGTCGTGGACCTGGCTTCCGGGACGTCGTGGCGCCGGCTCGACAACCAGCCCTCGACCCGGCCCGTCCCGGACTTCGTGCCCGTGATCGAGGGGAAGCGGATGCTCAACCGCCCGGCGCACGGCCCGACCAGCCCCATCGACATCGGGGTGGACGGCATCGCCCTGAGCCGGGACGGCAAGACGCTGTACTACTGCCCGCTCTCCGGCCGCACCCTGTACTCCGTCCCCACCGACGGTCTGGCCGACCGCCGGGTGCCCGACTCCCAGATCGCGAAGACCGTGCGCGACCTCGGCCGGAAGGGCATGTCCGACGGGCTGGAGGCCGATGCCGCGGGACGCGTGTACGGAGGGGACATCGAACACAACGCGCTCGTCGTCCGGGACCCCGGCGGGCGGTATCGCACTCTGGTCCGCGACGACCGGCTGATCTGGCCCGATACCCTCTCGATCGGCTACGACCGGAACCTGTACGTCATCGCCAACCAGCTCAACCGGCAGCCCGCCTACAACTCCGGGGCCGACCTCCGGCGCAAGCCCTACGTGCTCTACCGCGTGACGGTGGACGCCGGTCCGGCGCGCCGGTAGGCCGCGCGACTCCAGCGGTCCCCGTGCGCGCAGGGGGTTCGCCACCGCCCATGGGTCTGTCGAAGCGGAGCGCGGTGCGGCCGGCCTCACTCCCGCCGCGCCCCGGAACGTCGTGTCGATCGGCCCGTCGGGCGCAGGCGCCTGGCCACGTGGTGGGGCATCAGAGGGGCGTGCTCGCCGAGGACTTCCAGGAAGCTCGCGGTCACCGGGTCCGGAGTCGTGCGGGTGTATCCGCTCAGCCGGCGGCTCACCGGCGGGTCGGGCCGGAGGAAGGCGCCGCCGAAGTGCGGCGGAATGGTGTTGGCGGGCACGAGTGTCGGCCCCAGCCCGGCTGCCGCGTACCCGATGGCGGTCGGCGCCTGCTCCGTGCGCACGGCGACGCGGGGGCGGAAACCGGCCGCCGCGCACGCGGCCTCGAGGACGTCGGCCAGGCCGCTGTCCGGGATGAAGTGCACCCACTCGCGGTCCGCGAGGTCCGGCAGCGGGACGTCGGGAGCGGAGGCCGCCGTCGCGGCGGGATCACCGGCGTGCGTGACGACCAGGAACTCCTCGGCACCGATGTGGCGGGCGGTCCCCTCCCAGTCCTCGGGCAGGGGGCCCACCGCCACGTCCGCCTGGCCCGCGGCCATGGCCCTGGCCAGGTCGTCCGCGCGCCGGTGCTCGAACAGCCGGATCCGCACCTCGGGGTGCTGCGCGCGCCACAGGCCCAGGACGGTGGGCAGGACGCCGAGGCTGATCGAGTACAGCGTCGCCAGCTGCAGTTCGCCCGTGGCGACGCCCGCGGCTCGGCGGGCCGAGACGGTGGCCCGTCCGGCCTCGGCAAGGGCGGCACGCGCATGCGGCAGCATCGACCGCCCCGCGGGTGTGAGCCGTACCCCTCGCGGGAGCCGTTCGAGGAGCGGCCCTCCGACCTCGCGTTCGAGCGCCTGGAACTGGTGCGACAGCCCGGGCTGGGTGACGTTGAGGCTCTCGGCGGCCCGGGTGAACGACCCCTCGTCCACGATGGCCACCAGATATTCCAGCTGTCGCAGCGTCGCCATGTGTCCAGCATATGGGAACGATGCCAGGCAGTACTTGGACGCATGGACAGGTCGAGGAGCACCCTGAGTGCACTGGCCACCACCACCGCAAACGGAGTCATTCCATGAACAGCGCCCTGATGCGTGCCGTCGGCTACCGCAAGAGCCTGCCGATCACCGACGACGAGAGCCTGGTCGACCTGGAGCTTCCCGTGCCCCGGCCCGGCCCGCACGATCTGCTGGTGCGGGTGGAGGCCGTGGCGCTCAACCCCGTCGACTACAAGGTCCGGCAGGGCAACGACCCGGGCGGCGAGCCGAAGGTGCTGGGCTGGGACGCCGCGGGCACCGTCGTCGCGGTCGGCGACCGGGTCGGGATGTTCCGGGTGGGCGACGAGGTGTACTACGCCGGCGCCATCGACCGGGCGGGGGCGAACGCGCAGTTCCACACCGTCGACGAGCGCATCGTCGCCCTGAAGCCCGCCACGCTCGGCTTCACCGAGGCGGCCGCCCTCCCGCTGACCTCCCTGACCGCCTGGGAAGGCCTCTTCGAGAGGCTCGGCCTGCAGAACGGCGGCCTGCAGCACAGCGGTTCACTGCTGATCACCGCCGCCGCCGGCGGCGTGGGAGCCATCGCGGCGCAGATGGCGCGTGCCCTGACCGGTCTGACCGTCATCGGCACCGCGTCCCGCCCCGAGACCGTGGAGTTCGCCCACCGCATGGGCGTCCGGCACATCGTCGACCACCGCAAGCCGCTCGCCCCCCAGCTCGCCGAGGTGGCTCCGGACGGCATCACCCATGTGTTCAGCACGACGAACACCGACCGCAACCTCGCCGACTACGCCGAGGCGCTGCGGCCCTTCGGCCAGATCGTCGCCATCGACGACTTCGACTCCCTGCCCCTGGGCGTGCTGAAGGCCAAGAGCATCTCCTACCACTGGGAGTTCATGTTCACACGTTCCCTGTTCCGGACTCCGGACCAGGTGCGGCAGCATCAGATCCTGACCCAGGTGGCACGCCTGGTGGACGCCGGCGTCCTCGCCACCACCGCCCACCGGGACCTCGGGCCGGTCAACGCGGCCAATCTCCGTGAAGGCCACCGCATCCTGGAGTCCGGCACCGCGATCGGCAAGATCACCCTCACCGGATTCTGATCCCCGGGCAGGCGGGCGGCCAACGGCCCCCGGTCAGGGCCGCCGACCCCGGTCGCAGCCGCGTCGTGCCCTGCCGGAAGTAGGGGAACACTCCAAGATCGACTCATGATCCTTGTCCCTGGCCGGGCCACTGTCCGTGTCCGTGCTGTCGCAGACTTGCAGGACGTGGCGGCCCGGCCGGCTGCCGCGTCCTCGGCCCGGTCGACCCAAGGACTGCATCGTGAGCGAGCGCGTTCTCACCCCCCGCAACAGGGGCTTCCTCTTCCTCGACGCCCACCCGGCGGGTTGCGAGCGGCTCGTGGCCGACATGTGGCAGGCATGCCCCGACCCCGCCGGCGTGCCGGAGGGTGCCGGGCCGGTGGCCCTGATCATCGGCTCGTCGGCCGGATACGGTCTGGCCGCCACCGTCGCCGGACTCAAGCGCGCCGGCATCCGCGGCATCATGGTCTCCTTCGAGAAGGCCGCCACCGAACGGCGTACCGCCACGGCCGGCTGGTACCGCACCGCCGCCACCGCCGACATCGCCCGTGCCGCCGGGCGGGATCTGGTCTTCCTCAACGGCGACGCGTTCTCCGACACGATGAAGAACCAGGTCGCCGACCTCATCGAGCGGCGTTTCGGCGGCAGGCTGGACCACCTGGTCTACTCGGTGGCCGCGCCCCGGCGTACCGACCCGGACACCGGCACCACCTACGCCTCCGTCCTCAAGCCGATCGGCCGGGCAAACCGCACCAAGACACTGGTCTTCGACGACCAGGGCGTTCCCGAGGTGCGCGAGGTCGAGACCGGCCCGGCAGAGGGCGATGACGTCGAGCAGACCGTGGCCGTGATGGGCGGTGCCGACTGGGAACGCTGGATCGACCACCTGCACGGTCGGGGACTGCTCGGCGAGGGCTTCAGCACCGCGGCGCTGTCGTACATCGGATCGCCGCTGACCGCGGCGATCTACCGGCAGGGCACCATTGGCGCCGCCAAGGCACACCTGGAGGCCACCGCCCGCACGCTCGACGAGCGGCTCGGCGCGACGGTGGGCGGGCGGGCCGTGACCTCCGTCAACGGTGCCGCCGTCACCCAGTCCTCCACCGCCATCCCCGGCATCGCCCTGTACACCGGCCTGCTGCGCGGTGTGCTCGGGGAGGACCTGGTTCCGCCGGTACGCCAGCTCGCCGCCCTGTGGGACCAGCTCACCGGTGCCGCGCCGCTCGCCCTGGACGACGAAGGCCGGATCCGCCTGGACACCTGGGAACTCACCGACCGCGTCCAAGCGGCGGTGGCCGAACGCTGGGAGGCCGCCACGACCGACACCATCGCCGGCCTCGCCGACCTCGACTGGTTCCGCGCCGAAGTCCAACGCCTGTACGGCTTCTCCGTGCCGGGCGTCGACTACACCGCCGCAGTGGCCACGGACATTCCCTGGCCCGCCCCAACCCCCTGAGAGGGCGATACGCAAGGTGATGTCCGGTTCCAGATTGCGGGTTGAGCGAGGTTGGCGGGTCGGGTGTCCGCGTCCGAAGTCGGGGACCGGGCTGGGTGAACGTGTCCGCCGATCCGGAGTGAGTCCGGGCCATGTGAGCCCGTCGAGGTGTTGTGGCACCATCCCCGCTGTGGATGACCGTACGCATGACGTGGATTGGTCCGGCCTCTTCCATGCCGTGGGCCCCGCCGGCGACACGCCGCGGCACCTGACTGCTCTCCTCGGCGATGATGCGAAGGCTTTCGTCGACGGGTATTCGCACCTGTGGTCGGCGACGCTTCGTCGCGAAGGCAAGGCCTGGCCCGCGACGGCGCCCACTGCGCTGCTTGTCGCCGAGCTCTTGGACAATCCGCTGCTGGGGCCGGATGATCCCTCGTTGCGCGATGCCATGCTCGCCTATCTGTACGAGATCGGCGTCGCCGCCGACCTCGGAGACCGGGCTGCGGAGATCCGTGCTCGGGTCAAGGACCGCGCACCGGAGCTGCGGGCCTGGACCGCCGCGTACGTGTCTACCGATGCGGATGGCAGGGCCCGGATGTGGGGGGACGGCACGGGTCTGGGTGAACTCGTTCTCGATCAGGCGGCACTTGCCTGCTTCGACCTGGTTCCCGCGCTGCTGCGGCGAACACTGCCGCACCTCGCGTCGGAACGCGCCAGGCGCAGGACATGCGCCGCCGCGGCTGTCGGGTCACTGGCGCGGCATCCCGCAGCCTCCGCACAGCGTCCGGAGCTGCTCAAGCAGTTGACGTCGATGGCCTGGGCCGCCGATTCCTCGCACGACCTGGCGACGATGGTGATCGCCATAGGCCACCTCGACGGCGACACGCGCCCCTGGCTGGCCGACCCGCATGCAGGTGTTCGGGTCTGTGCGGCACTGGCGCCCAACCTTGCCGGCGACGACGCAGCGGACCAGGTGCTGATGGAACTGGCGCGGTCGCCGCAAGCCTTCGGCAAGTCCTTCGGCGACATGGCTCCACCCCTGCAGCTCCAGTCCACGTCGTACCAGGACCTGCTCACAGGGCGACGCGCGAGCTGATGCCCGTGGTCCGGGACGGGGGTTACGGTCGCGGCACCGTGAACAGCCCCTGCTCGGGCCGGGGGGTCCCTGAGCCTCCCGCATGGGCTTGGGAAATGCCGCTGGTGTGGAGTCCTCCCTCGCTCCAGCGGAGTGTCATCCCCAACGTCACCTCGGGCCGGAGTGGCCCCGGCATGGTGTCCAGGTTTCGGCAGGGGGTGGCCGCGGGGCCGCGTCGGCGGCACCGGCTGGAGGGCTGGAGGGCTGGAGGGGGCGGCCCGCGGTTCTGGACGTCGGCGCGGTCGGTGGGGATCCATGTTCACGCCCCTCGCTGATCGCCATTGCGTGATTGCTGTCGGCCGTCGCGGTGCTGCTGTCACAAATCGGAAAGACCGTCTGTCTTTCAACTAAGTGGGTCGAAAGTGGAATCTTTCGACGCTTTGGTCGGGATGGAGGAGGAGGGTCTTGGTGGCGACAGCGGGTGCGCATGGGGTGGCTCACAGTGAGCAGCTGGAGGGGCTGAACGTCTCGGATACGGCGTTGGGGCTGCTGGACGAGCGGGGGATGGTGGTGGGGTGGACGCAGGCAGCCGAGCGGCTGGTCGGTTTCGGTGCCGGGGACGTGGTGACCCGCAGTGCCGCGGTGGTGGTGCCGTGTTTCGGGGCGGCGCCGAGCATGCCGGTGGCCGTCGAGCGGTGTGCGGCGCAGAACGGCTGGCCGGGCGCGACGGCGGTGCGTCACCGTGACGGTCACCTGGTGGACGTCAGCCTGCGGATCACGGCGCTGAGAGGACAGGGCGGCACGAGGCGCTGGCTGCTGTCGGTGACCGACCCGGGGGCGCTGGCCGGGGACGCGCTGAGTGGATTGGTGCGCGGACCGCTCGTCGCCCGCGCGCCCATCGGAGTCGTCATCCGGGACCGGCAGCTGCGGTGCACGTTCGCCAACGAGGTGATGGAGCGGCACGACGGCATTCCCGAGGAGCGGCGGCTGGGCCGGCGGCTGAGTCAGGCGGCGCCCGGAGCCAGGGCCGAGGCGGTGGAGGCGGTGATGGAGCAGGTCCTGCAGGGCGGTGTCACCAAGGTGCACGAGTACCGCGCGTGGCTGCCCACCGCTCAGGGCCGGGAGCATCCGTTCGCTGCGGCCTACCACTGTCTTCTGGGCGCCGACGGGGAGACGGTGGGGGTGTGCGTGATCAGTGCCGATGTCACCGAGAGCCGGCGGATCCGCGAGCGCGTGACGGCGATTTCCGAGGCCGGTACACGTCTGGGCGAGACGCTGGACGTGATGCAGGCCAGCCAGGGACTGGCCGATCTCGCTGTGCCGCTGCTGGCCGACTACGTGACCGTCGACCTGGAGCAGTCCGTTCCGTTCGGTGAAGTGCCGGCACTCCATTCCGGCACCGGCACCGGCGGGGGTGTTCCCGTACTGCGACGGGCCGGGCAGGCCTCGATCCACCCCGGGGTCCCGGAGTCCCCGCTGACCCGCGGCGACCCGGTCCCGATGTCGTCCGCGTCGCCGCTCGCCGTCGCCCTGCGTACCGGCAAGTCCTTCCTGGAACAGCATCTGGACCGGCCCTGGGTCGACGGGCGGCCGACGCTGGCCCGACGGTTCCGCGAGAGCGGCATGCACTCGCTGATGGTGGTGCCCGTCCGCGTGCGGGGCGCGCTGCTGGGGGTGGTGATGTTCGTCCGCACCGACAACCCGGCGCCGTTCCAGGAGGCCGACCTGCTGCTGGCCGAGGAGCTCGTCAACCGCGCCGCGCAGTCGCTGGACAACGCCCGTCAGTACGCCCGTGAACACGCCACCGCCCTCACCCTGCAGCGCAATCTGCTGCCGCGCCGGCTGACCGGCGGCACGGCGATCGAGACGGCGTCGCGTTACCTGCCGGCCGACCTGGACCACGGGGTCGGCGGAGACTGGTTCGACGTGATCCCGCTGTCCGGTGCCCGGGTGGCCTTCGTCGTCGGCGACGTGGTCGGGCACGGCCTGCACGCCGCCGCCACCATGGGCACGTTGCGTACCGCGGTGCGCACCCTGGCCGACATGGACCTGCCCCCCGACGAACTCCTGGCCCACCTCGACGACACCGTGCAGCGCCTGGCCGAGGAGGACTGCGACGACTCCAACCCGCTGCCCGGGGCCGTGGGCGCCACCTGCCTGTACGCGGTCTACGACCCCGCCACCGGGGTGTGTGCGATGGCCCGCGCCGGGCATCTGCCGCCCGCGATCGTCGACCCGCAGGGCCGCGTCACCTTTGCCGACCTTCCCCCCGGAGCCCCTCTGGGCATCGGCCTGGGCGACCCCTTCGAGACCGTGGAACTGGAACTGCCCGAAGGCAGCCTGATCGCCCTGTACACCGACGGCCTGATCGAGACCCGCGGTGGGGACATCGAGGACGGCATGCACCGCCTGGGCACCGCCCTGAAGGACCCGGGCCGGAGTCTGGAGGAACTCTGCACGCGCGCGACGGAGACCAACCCGGGGCAGGCATCCTGCGACGACGCCACATTGCTGCTGATCAGGACCCGATCCCTGCCCCCGGCCCAGCAGGCCTCCTGGATCCTGCCCAGCGACGAGAGCGCCGTTCGCAGCGCCCGGCACCTGGCGGCCGGTCAGCTGACCGTCTGGGGCCTGGAGGTACTGAGCGACTCCCTGCAGCTGATCGTCAGCGAACTGGTGACCAACGCGATCCGCCACAGCGACGGCCCCATCCGGCTCCGCCTGAAACGTCACCAAGTGCTGACGTGCGAAGTATCCGACGCCGACACCTGCGCCCCGCGCCCGCGCCGCGCCCGCAATTCCGATGAGGGCGGCCGCGGCCTGCTCCTGGTCGCCCAGATGTCACGCCGCTGGGGCTCGCGAACGGTGGCCGGCGGCAAGGTCGTCTGGGCGGAGCAGGAGCTTCCCGGCACCTCCCGTCCCCGGGCGGGGTCACGAGCGTCGTAGCTCGGCGACGCGTGAGGCGAAGCGACGCCACCAGCCGCACCGCCCCGGCCCGTCAGACGGACGACGCCGTGCACACCACAGCCGAGGGGCCCCGCGCCCACCGTCGACCCGTCCCTCGGCCGTGCACACGAGGACGCGACGTGCGCCACTCGGGGCACAGGCGCGCAGGGGCGTCACAGGCGCGGATCGTGGTCTGTCTCCCCTTGCGAAGCGGGTTGCGCAAGCTCGCGACGACGGATGGGCCGCCGTCGGGCAGGCCTACGGAGGTGTGGTTCAGTATCGGAGTGCAACGCAGCCGACGAGACCGTGCGTGAGCTCGGCCCCAAGCTGCCGACGGACATCAAGCCGCCCTTCATGCCCGAAGGTGCTTCGTCCGCTGCTGCCGTGCCCGTCCGGTAACCCATGGGGGTTCGGACACTGTTGACGACTGATGAATGGAAGCTCTGCGTGACAATTGCGTCAACCCCACCGGCGACCGAGCGCGTTCCGGGACGAATCTGGGCGGTTCGTCTCGAGGGCCACCCGGATCGAACGGCCACCGTCACCTGCAGCAGCACCGCCTGTCGGATGCCGCCCCGCTCTCGGGACCTCAAAGCGCTGCGGACCTTTGCCGCGCAGCATGCCGCCGCCCACGCCAGGGTCGCCACCATCCGCCCCAACGCCGCCTGCCACTGCCGGTCCCGGCAGTGCGCCGCGCACGCCGACACCAAGGTGATGTGCACCGGCGGCGTTGTGCTGATCCTTCGTCACGACCCCGCGGTCGGCCAACTGTGGACCGTCGAAGAGGTCTGCCAGGCCTGCGCCCCGCTGATCCCGCACGCCCGGCCCATGGGTACCGCGGTCCGCCCCCGCCCCGCGACCGCGACCGTGACGGCCCAGCCGTCCGCCCAGCCGGCCGCGGTTCCCGCGCAGGTGCGCCCCGACGTGCCGGGCGGCTTCTCCGCGGCCCCGCTGTTCTCGGCGCCGCCGGGCGGTGAGGAGAGCGCCGCGCCGCGCCGGTCCCGGCCGCCGCAGCGCGGCCGGCGCCCGCGAGGCCGGAGCGGCGGCCAGGTCCGCTGACGATGCACCCACGCCGACCGCCCGCCCTGTCGGACCTGTCGCACTCTGCGGAGCGCACCGCGCCGCAGCCGTGCGGGCCACCGGGCCTGTGCCGGGAGGGGAGTTCCCCACGGGGCACCTGAGGCTGATCGCTTGAGGCGCTCGGCGTGGACGACCGTCGGGTGTGACGACGGTCCCGGTGGGGCGATGAGGGGTTTGAAAATCACACAACTGAGCGCATCACCAAGGGAGTTGCCTTAGCTTCTTGCCCAGGGGGTGGGAACGCCGCCTTCGGTGGAGAAGATCGGCACCGAGGTTGCGGGCAGGCCGCGTACGCGGCTCATCGAGGTCGGTCGGCACCGGCGCCGATCCGGCATGGGATCGGCCTCTCGGTTGAGACCCGAGACCTCACGGGCAGGTTCGCAACGTCTTCGCCCTCACCGGCAGCACACTCACGTAGCTGGAGGCGCAGTGAAGATCGGTACTCTCCCGCCCGCCCCGCGTGGCCCCGGACATGGCCGCAGACGGTGGCTGATCAGGTGCGTGGCCACTGTCGTACTGGCGGTCGCCCTGCCGATGCCGGCCGCGACGGATGCTCAGGCCGGCCAGATCGTCAACACCCCCTTCGGCGCCGCCGACTGGGACGGCGACGGCCATCAGGACATCATCGCCAGGAGCAACAACACCGGTGATCTGTGGCTGTACCCCGGGGAGAGCCGGCGTGGTCCCTCCACCCAGGCGCCGGTGAAGATCGGCAACGGGTGGAAAGGCTTCAGCCCCTTCGGGGTGGCCGACTGGGACGGTGACGGCCATCAGGACATCCTCACCCGCAACGACGCGACCGGTGATCTGTGGCTCTACCCCGGCGACAGCCGCCGCGGCTACCCCAACCAGGCGCCGGTGAAAATCAGCTACGCCTGGGGCTTCTTCAGCGCCTTCGGGGTCGCGGACTGGGACGGCGACGGCCATCAGGACATCCTCTTCCGCAACGACGCGACCGGTGATCTGTGGCTGTACCCCGGGGAGAGCAAGCGTGGTCCCTCCACCCAGGCGGTGGCGAAGATCGGCAACGGCTGGAACGGCTACAGCTCCTTCGGGGTGGCGGACTGGGACGGTGACGGGCATCAGGACATCGTCGCCGAGGACACGGCCGGCGATGTGTGGCTCTACCCCGGCGACAGTCGGCGCGGCTACTCCGGTCAGGGCCGGGTACGCATCGGCAACGGCTGGGCCTGGTACATCGCCTTCGGGGTGACCGACTGGGACAGCGACGGGCACCAGGACATCATCGCCCAGTACTACTGGACCGACGACCTGTGGCTCTACCCCGGCGACAGCCGGCGCGGCTACTCCAGCCAGGCGCCGGTGATACTCGGCACGCGCTGGCCCTGATCTGCGACACCCCTCTCGACGCATCGGTCCTGCCGGGCCGCACCGCCTGGGGGCATGACGGCGGGAGGGGATGCCAACGGTGCGGCATCCCCCTCCCGTTCGGTCCCCTGGAGGACTCGGCGGGGCCGTCCACGATCACTTCGCCCGACGTCGCGTACCCGACCGCCGACCCTCCCTGTGGCGAGGGCAGCCGAGTGCGCGAGAGAGTTCGCCGCCCGGCGTGAGCGGCCGGTTCGTGTTCGTCGTACGCGCTCGGCAGGATATGACCGCCCCAGTCGGCTCGCGGGTGGATCAGGAGGTGAGGTCCACCGCTCGGCCGAGGTCGAGTTCGACTCCGTCGGGCTGCTGGAGACCGCCTTCGAAGAGCCGCTTGACGCGGTGGGCGTTCTCGGGTCGGCCGGAGGTCCGGAAGAAGGTCGCCAGTGCTGTGCCGAATTCCTCGACGGGCGGCTCGGTGACGGTGTCGACCAGCGCCTTGGTCTCCTGTACGGCTGTCTTGTCGAACCCGGCGATGCGGCGGGCGAAGGCGTCGACGAAGCGGTCCAGCTCATCCTGCGGCAGGACGCGGTTGACATAGCCGTAGGCCGCTGCCAGGTCGGCGTCGAAGTCGTCGGCGCCCAGCAGGATCTCCAGGGCGCGGCCCCGGCCCAGCAGGCGAGGAAGGCGGCCGCTGGGGTTGCCTCCGGGGACCGACCCCACGCCGACCTCGAACTGTCCGAGGATGGCGCTCGGACCGGCGAAGCGGATATCGGTGGCCAGGACGAATTCGCTGCCCGCGCCGCGGGCGCGTCCATTGATCTCGCTGATGGTGACGGCCGGCACCTTGGCCAGCCGGTAGAGGTTGTCCGCGAAGGGGTGGAGACCGGAGGGTGCCGGCTTCATGCCGGCCACGCGGGAGCGGTCGGCCAGCATGTCCCAGTGCGCCATGAAGAAGTCGGGGTTCGCGCTGCGGAAGACGACGGCGGTGAGGTCGGGAGCCTGTTCCATGCGGGTGATCAGCTCCGCGAGCTGCTCGATGGTGTCCGGGTCGATCAGGTTGATCTCGCCGTTGGAGAAGGTCACCCTCCAGTAGGACGAGCTGACTGCCTGGACCTGGAACTGCTCGTGTGCGCTCATGTACTCGTTCCTTGCTGATGGTGCCGGAGGTCACGCCCGGTGCGGTGAGGCTCGACCGGTCGGAGACTCTGGCTTTAATTTCGAAATCAAGGATAAGGGGGGCTCCGGCGGCGCGCGAAGAGACCGCGGTCACACCCGCGGATCGGCATGAGCCTCGGGGTCCGCGGCGAGCCGGTCGCCCTCGGTCCGGGTGTCGCCGGGCCGGTGGCCCTCGGTGCCGGGTCCGCGGCCGATCGATCGCCGCCCGCCCGGGGTGGCGGCCGTTGCCATCTTTAGATTTCATGTAGAATCTATGTGTGAGTGGTCCGGTCGCCGGCAGGGACGTCGGCGGGGCGTCGCCGGGTCCAGCGCCCGTGGGCGATGCGGCGGCCCGGGCCCAGGCAGGGATACCCCACGCCCGCAGGAGGGCGCACCGCATCCCGTCCGTTCCCGCGCTCCCGCGGTCTGGGCCCTCTTCCCGAGGGGCGCGACGCCAGGAAGCCCAGGCCCCGTGTACCGGCAACACCAGCGAAGAAGGAATCCATGACCACGATCTTGATCACGACAGCCAACGGCGAGACCGGCCGACCGATGGTCGACTACCTGCTCACGGCGGGCTTCCGGGTGCGCGCCATGGTCCGAAGCGACGACGAGCGGGCACAGCGACTGCGCGACAAGGGCGCCGACGTCGTCTTCGGCGACCTGCTCAACCTCCGTGACGTCCGCAAGGCCATGGAGGGAGTCCAGCGCGCCTACTTCAACTACCCGATCGGGGACGGACTGGTCGAGGCCGCGGTGATGTTCGCGCAGGCCGCCAGGGAAGAGGGCCTCGAGCTCATCGTGAACATGTCGCACTTCCAGTCCCGGCCCCATGCGCACAGCAAGACCACGCAGAACCACTGGCTCTCCGAGCAGATCTTCGACTGGTCGGGAGTTCCCACCACTCACCTGAGGGTCACGTTCTTCATGCAGTGGCTGCTCTACATCTCCGGGCTGATCCGCTACGGCCGGTACGTGATGCCGTTCGACAAGGAGAGCCGCTTCGCCCCGATCGCCGGCCGCGACATCGCGCTGACCGCTGCCCGCATCTTCGCCTCGCCCGAAGAGCACGGTGGGCGGATTCACGCCCTCACCGGCCCTGTGGAGTACAGCCATGAAGAACTCGCCGCCGAGGTCGGCCGGGTGCTGAGCCGGGACCTTCCGTTCGAACAGGTCACCGCGGCCGAATTCCTCGAGCTGCTCGGCATCGGGGACGACATGGCTAAGCTCAAGCACTTCGAGGCCGTGACCCTCGACCAGCGGGAGGGCCGCCTGGCGGGCATCAGCGACACGGCCCCGCGCATCACGGGACAGCCGCTCACGACGATCGAGGAGTTCATCAACGAACACCGCTCGGCGTTCGAGCTCGACTACCTGAAGCCGGGCGCGTAGTCGGCCGGCCCGAGAAGGATCGGGGCCCCAGACCGTCGGCAGGTCGTGTCACCGCCCCGAGGGCGACGCCGCCGCTGACGTACTGAGCGCGGCGCTCGTTTCGCACGCGTCCGCTGCCTGCGCATCAGGCTCTCCTCGGCCACGACTGTTGCTCCGCGGGCGATCGCGAGGGCCCGGCCGGCGGTAACCCGGTTGCAACGGATTGGGGGGCCGAGGCGAAGATACGTCTGTGAGTCATGAATCGGACGAGGTCAACGAGGCAGTCGCGGGCGAGCTGCGTCTCATGGCCCCCAACGTGCGGACGTCGCGATCTTTGGCCAGGGAACTACTGGACCCTGAGTTCGTCGAGGTCGGTGCATCTGGCAGGCGATGGACCTACGAGCAGATGCTCGCCGCGTTGCCGGACATGGCGGGCAGTTCCGAGGAAGGTCCCCAGTACCAGCCGTCGGACATCGCGGGGGGCGTTCTGGCACCCGGGTTGGTGCACCTCACCTACGAGACGGTGATCGATGGCCGGCGGGCGCGCCGTAGCTCGCTCTGGCGCAAGCGGAGCGATGGGACGGGCTGGCGGATGTACTACCACCAGGCCACTCCCGTTCCGCCGGAGGTCGAGTAGCAGGAGCGCCCTGGACCGTCTTCAGGCGGAGGCTCGCTGTTGTGCCCGCGTCTGGGGCGAGCCGGCAGGAGTCAGTGCCGGTCTCGATGATGCCGCCTCCGAAGGTGAGCCGGTCGACGATGGCGGCGCAGAGGCGGGGTCGGTAAAGGTCTTCGTTCAGCCGCTGCTGAGCCCGCGCCACGCTGATGCCGTACCGGCTGGGGGCCGCGCTGGCTGGGGGCCGCGCCGGAACGGGCACCGTCGTGTCCGGCTCGGCGGGATCGCCTTTGCCGGGCTGCCGGCGTGGTGTGTCGGCGGCGTCGGGACCCCGGTGTGGGCCGGCCGCCTGTTTTTCCGTGTGCACGCAGGCATAGCGAGGGGTTGTCGCGCGCGTCTTCAAGGACAGCGAGCCGGTCGCGGAAACTTCCGCAACGAGCCAGAGAAGGTGACGATGGATGCCGAGGGTCAGGAAAGCTTCCGGGAGTTCGTGGAGAGCAGGTCGTCCGCGCTGTTGAAGACCGCTGTCCTGCTCAGCGGCGGGGATCGGCATGCGGGCGAGGATCTGCTGCAGAACGCGCTGATCAGGGCTGCGGGGCGCTGGCACCGCATCGAGGAGCCCGAGGCGTATGTCCGGCAGATCCTCTACCGGCAGCAGGTGAGCCGCTGGCGGCTGAAGTGGCCGCGGCGCGAACTGAGCGTTCCCGAGCCGCTGGAGAGCCCCGCACGCCACGGCTCCGACGACGGGCCCGGTGCTGCCGACCTGCGCATCGTGATGCGCGCCGCGCTGGCCCGGCTCACCACCCGTCAGCGCACCGTACTGGTCCTGCGCTACTTCGAGGACCTGCCGGAGGCCGACGTCGCCCGTCTCCTGGGCTGCTCGGTCGGCACGGTGCGGTCCACCACGCACCGCTCCCTGGCCCGGCTGCGGGGCCTGGCGCCCGAACTGGCCGCGCTTGGCCCAGCGGACGCCGAACAGCAGCCGTCCCGTGATTTCTCGCCTGTGGAGGTGCGTCCGTGAACGTCGATGAACTGGTGCGCGATTCGCTGCGCGACCAGGCCGCCGAACAGCCGCCGCTGGGGCCGGGCTTCGCCGAGCGGGTGCTGACGCTCCGACGGCGCCGTCGGACGCGGGCTCTGGCGTTGGCAGCCGCGGCCACCGCCGCGGTGGTCACCGTCGCGGTGGCGGTGCCCCTCCTGGACTCCGGCAAGGACGGGGTGCGCCTCGCGAGCGAGATGACCCCGGGCGACATCGTGGCCCATCCGGACCAGACACCGCCGCGTGACCTGATCGCGGCGGGTGACGTGGCACTGGCCGGCTACTACACCTGGAGCAACGTCAAGCAGACCGAGGACCGTGCTGTCGCGGTTCGCACCTACCGGCTCCTGGACCAGAAGACCGGCAGGTATGTGAAGAGCACCAAGTGGTCCTTCATCGACGTCGCTCCCGGTATGCGGACCGCCGCCGTCCTGGAGAAGGACCTTCCAGCCCGGCGGATCGGCTTGCTGAACCTGCTCACCGGGCAGGTCGAGCGCTGGATTCCGGTCGACAAGGGCGTCGCGGGGGTCGAGTTCTCGCCCGACGGCAGCAAGCTCGTCGCGACGACGTACAGCGCGAACCCGGACCTGCTGTACAAGGCGGACTACGACAGCGACGGCGACGGCGAGAAGAACGACTGGGACAGGCCGCTCGACCAGTCGAGCCGGACCGGCTTCTACGTTCTCGACGTGGCCTCCGGGAAGGGATCCTGGAGCGAGGTCACCGACGTCGACGAGCTCAACGCCCGCCAGGACTTCGCCTTCAGCCACGACGGCAAGCTGGTCTACTCCGGGCTCATCACGGTTCCCCACATGCGGTACTACGACTTCGCGGGCAAGAGGGTCGCCAAGCCCGCCAACGAGGAGTACGTGCACTGGGCCAACTACGCGGGGCTGTCCCCGGACGGCAAGCTCGTCGCGGGTGACTTCGCGGGCGACAACAAGCGCAGTGCCTCCGCGCTCCTGGACCCGTACACCGGCAGGCAGGTCACCACGGTACGCGGGCAGCAGTTGCTCGCCTGGGTCGACAACAGGCGGCTGATCGCCTGGGACATCACACCGGGCTCGAACGAGTTCCGCAACCGGCTCGTGCTCGTCACGGTCGGCAGCGAGAAGGTCGTGCCGCTGAGCGGTTTCCGCAAGGGCAACGACGGTGCCGCCGGGCGGTGGACGCCGATGTTCGCCGAACGCTGATCGGGCGGCCGCCGGCCGTTCGTACGCCCCCGGCAGCCCGTCGGCCGTCTCCCGGCCGGCGGGCCGCCGCGGTGTGCGGGCCGCCCGCGGGCGGCCGCCCGGCGTTCGTCCCCCGGTCATCTCCGACGCCGCGGCCTGCCTGGCGTGAGTGGTCCCGAGAAGATGACCAACGGTGTGCAGTGTCGCCATACTGGCCCTCGCACGAGATGAGGGGCTCATGGCCAGGCCGACGGTCCTCGGGTCCGCGAGCCGACGAGGGAGTCCGGACATCACGTCGCGGTGGGGACTTTGGTGCGACCGAAAGGCCGAATGGTGAACCGAGATGAGGCGCGCGCCACGTGGAGTGGATGGCGCAGCCGGGAGATCGAGATCGCGGAGCATGCGCCGGACAGGCCGGTACCGGTGGAGATCACAGGCGGCTGGACGAGCAACTTCCAGATCTTTCCGCTGCGCAAGACGTCCCGGGAGATCGTCACGGGAGGCGAATTGGGCTGGACCAGAGGTGTCCGGCCGGCCCGGGCCGTCGTGCCCGCCGGTTTCAACGCTCTGCGGGTGGTTCGCCGGTGTCCGGGGCGCAGTGTCGGTGGGGTCGCGCGCTGGAGGCTGTCGGTGCTCTCGGGGGAGGAACTGCCGCTTCTGGCAGGGGAGGTGTCCGGCAGCGGAGCCGCCGTGTTCCGGTACGAAGGCGGACCGGCCGGTGTCTCGTTCGACTTCCATTCCGAGATCACGGCCAATGCCTTGGTGTTCAACCGTGCCACGGGCGGGGAGGTGATCCGCCTCTCCCGGCACTCCGAGTTCAAGGGCGTGGGCCGACTGCCCGGTGCCGGGTTTCTGAGCGTCCCGGACTGTCGGCGGTGGGCAGTCAAGGTCTTCTGATCGCCGCGCTGCCGGTCGCTGCGTTCCTTCGGTATCGAAAGTGCCTGGTGAGGATGGCAGAGCGCCCATTTGTGATCCAGAATGATCGGATGGTCACGCTTGAGACTCCCCGTTTGATCCTGCGTCGTTGGCGCGAGGAAGACGTCGCGCCCATGGCCGCCGTCAATGCCGATCCCGAGGTCATGCGGTGGATCCGTGACGGCAGCGTCCGTGACGAACGTCAGACTCGCAACGGGATCCAGGCATGGGAGAGCGAGTGGGAGTCACAGGGATTCGGCCTGTTCGCCGTGGAGATCCGGTCCACTGGCGAGCTCGCCGGGTTCACCGGCCTTTCGGTGCCCACGTTCCTGCCGGAGGTACTGCCGGCGGTCGAGGTCGGCTGGCGGCTGGGACGTTCCCACTGGGGGCAGGGCCTGGCCACCGAGGCCGCTGCGGCCGCCGTACGGTTCGGGTTCGAAGAGCGAGGGTTGGAGCGGATCGTCAGCATCGCCCAGGTGGGCAACGACGCCTCCGAGCGGATCATGGTCAAACTGGGCATGCGTCTGGACCGTGAGACCGTCAATCCCACCAGCGGCCGGCGAGTGCGGGTGTTCGCGTTGTCGTCTGACGAATACGTCACGACCACCCGTTGAGGGCGGCACCGAGCACGGCAGTCGCGTAGCGGACCCGAGTTCGCCGTACCAGGGACCTCGCGTGTGGTCCTGTTGTCCTACCTGATCGGTAAGGTCGTGATCATGACTTGGGACCACAGCCTGAACGGCCACATAGGCAGCGGGACGGTACTCACGCGCGGTGGCGAGGCCGAGACCTGCGCCGACCCCAGTGCCGTGATGGCGCTGTTCGCCGATTCGGCGCAGACCGGGGGAGCGTTCACCAGCTACCGCTCGACCTTCACCGAGGGGGCGGCCGGCGCGCCTGCCCACTTCCACACGCGCGCCTGGGAGTTGTTCTTCGTGCTGAGCGGATCGCTCCAGGTGCTGCTCGGCGAGGAGGTGACCATCCTGCACCAGGGTGACTTCCTCGCTGTGCCGCCGGGCACGCCGCACGCCTTCCGCGCTGCCCCGGGCTCGGGTGCCGACGTGCTGTGCGTCTTCACGCCGGGCATGGACCGCTTCGACTACTTGCGTCTTCTGGGGCAGGTCACCCGTGGTGAGGAGCCCCCGGGCCGACTCGCAGAGACGTCCGAGCGCTTCGACAACCACTACGTCGACAGCCCGGTTTGGAGCGCGGCCCTGGAGGCCTCGGAGTGATCACGCCGGACACCCGCATCCGGATCGCCCGCCCCTCCCGCAACCTCGTGGCCGCCGAGCGCTTCTACGTCGAGGGCCTCGGGCTCGACGTTCTGTGGCGCACCACCGAGAGTGTCTCCGGCAAGCACGATCTGGTCATGCTCGGATTCCCGGGCGGTTCCTGGCACTTCGAGCTCACCCACGACCCCGAGCGTCCGCTGGAGCCCATGCCCACAGTGGACGACCTCTTCGTCCTCTATCTCGGTGCCGCGGTCGATGACGCCCTCGTGGGTCGCCTCATCACCGCGGGCGGCACCCGCGTCGCGGCGCACAACCCCTACTGGGACGAGTACGGCGTCACCGTTGCCGATCCTGACGGCTACCGCTTGGTGCTCTGCTCGCGTTCCTGGAGCGCCTGAGGCCCGCGACCGTTGAGGGCCGGAGCATGGGCGGGCATGGGCGAACAACCCCTGCCCATCAAGCGGGTGGCATCCGGCGGGCGGGAACCTCGAAGACGAGTTCGCGACCGTCCTCCTCGTCCCACTGCTCGCCCACCTCGACGAAGCCGAAGCCCGAGATCGTGGCCAGGGATGCCACGTTGTCGGGGGCTGATCGTCGCCCGCACGGTCGTGACCGCGGGTTCGGCCGCGGCGTGGCGGAGCAGTTCGATCAGTGCGGATCGGGCATATCCCTGGCGGCGGAATCCCGGCCATGCTGCCGGCTTCGGACAGGTCACCATCGAGCAAAGCGGACATCGCCCCGCCGGACAGCTCGACAAAACGTACATGCTTCGGGCTCCGCCCGAACGGAAGGACCGGCTCGGCTGGTGCCCAGGTCCGCAGGTGGTCGAGTGCCGTCGTGAGCGCGGTACGCAGAGGGGAGGTGGATCCGGTGATCCGTCCCATCGCGGCCCCGCCCTGTACGGCGGCGAGGACGGCTGTGGCGAGCTCGTCCACGTCGGTTTCCTCACGGAGCAGCCCGTCGGTCCGCATGGCCGTCAGGCCCTTGGCGAGGGCGGCGTGCCGGCGTTCGAGGTGGTCGGAGATCAGCGCCTGAACGCCCGGGCCCGTCCGCGGGGACCGGCGGGTGAGTGCTGTCAACGGGCAGTGGCCGTTGTCGGGGGTGTGGAGCCGGAGCATCAGGTCCCGCCACTGCTCCCAGGACTCCCAGGTGTCGAGTCGGTCGAGCAGGGGGCGCTGGTCCTCCAGGGCGCGCTGTGCGCAGTCCTCCGCGACGGCGAGCAGCAGCTGGGCCCTGCCCTCCGGGAAGTAGTGGAAAAGCCGGCTCTTGCCCGTGCCGGTGGCGGCGCGGATGTCGTCGAGACAGGTCCCGGCCGCGCCCTTGACGGCGACTAGCCGCGCGGCGGCCTCGGTGATCCGCGCCTTGGTCGCCGTGCCCTTTCCAGATCAGCATGGCGTCACCATCATAGGTAACTGGACCGCGTGGTCCATAAACAACCTTCTGGACTTGCGGGTCCAATTTTCTCCACTCATGCTGGGCGGCTGTGAACAGATGGACCAGCCGGTCCAGACCGCTCCCGGTACCTCGACCCCCTCGTGTGCCGCGCGCCCCGGCGTGCGAGCCCGGAAAGCGAGTGAAATCCATGTCCGTCGACAACGACACCCTGGTCCGTGCATTCGTCGAGGCGTTCGCCACCAAGGACACCGACCGCCTGCTGCCGTTCCTCCACACCGACGTCGTCTTCCGCAACTACGGCGACGACGAGATCCGCGGCCGGGACGCCCTTCTGGAGATGTGGCGGAACGTCTTCGACACCTTCGAGCAGGTCAGTTTCGAGACGGTTCACCAGGCCGTCAACGGCGACGTCGTCATCGCCGAGCAGGTCCACGGCCTCGGCCTTCCGGGCAGGGCACCGGCTCCCGTGATGAACCTGGCTGTCTACGAGCTCCGCGAGGGCAGGATCGCCGCCTGGCGCGACTACACCAACCCCGACTACGCCCGCGCGCTCCTGCGCTGAGCCGGCGACTGCCGCCGGGCGACCATCCCGACCCCGTGAGGAGCACCACATGAACGACCTCGAGCGCCTGAACACGATCGAAGAACTGCGCCGCCTGATGGCACGGTACGTCCGCTACGCCGACCAGAAGCGGTGGAAGGACCTGGCCGGCCTGTTCGTTCCCGACGGCACCTTCACCCCACGCAAGCCCGACGGTTCGGTGTGGCTGCGGATGACCGGTCGTGAGGAGATCGCCGCCACGATCGGCGGGAGCAGTGGTCCCGACGACGTCCTGGTCCACCATCTCTACTCCGACGAGATCGACGTCGAGTCGGCGACCGGCGCCCGCGGCACCTGGTCGATGGAGGACATCATCACCCGGCCCGAGGACGCCGAGGCCAACCCGGACTTCCCCTTCAAGGGCATGCACGGCTACGGCCACTACCATGCGCGCTTCGTCAGGACCGGCGGCGCCTGGTTCATCGCCGAACTCGAGCAGACCCGGCTGCGCCTGGACTTCAGCTACTGACGGCGCCCCGTCGCCGGGCCCCTGCACCTCGCTCTTCGGCACATCGCCGGCTTGCCGAGAACTGCCCGAGAAACCTCCCGAGAGATTTCCCCAGAAAGAAGTGCGCTCATGGCTCAAGAGAACACGGCTCCGTCGCCGGAACGCTTCACCATCGATGTCGCACAGGACGTCCTGGACGACCTTGCGGATCGCCTGAGGAGGACCCGCTTCTTCGACGACCTGGACAACGAGGAGGAGTACTACGGCGTGAGCACCGCCTACCTCAAGCCGCTGGTCGAGTACTGGGCCGACGGGTTCGACTGGCGCGCGGCCGAGAAGCGGCTGAACGGCCATGAACAGTTCACGGTGGAGATCGACGGAACGCCCGTCCACTTCGTCCGCAAGCCCGGCAAGGGCCCGAGCCCGACCCCGTTGCTGGTCCTGCACGGCTGGCCGTGGCCTGGTGAGTTCAGCTACCCGCTTCTCGACCCCCTCGCGGACCCCGCCGCCCACGGCGGCGACCCGGCCGACGCCTTCGATGTCATCATGCCCACGCTGCCCGGTTTCGCGTGGTCGACCCCCCTCACGCGGGGCGACCTGAACTACTGGAAGATCGCCGACATCCTCCACACCCTCATGACCGAGGTGCTCGGCTACGAGAAGTACGGCTCGCTGGGCTCCGATTACGGTGCCCTGGTCACCAGCGCCCTGGGCCACAAGTACGCCGACAGCCTCATCGCCCTGCACTTCGGCCACGACCTGCCGCCTGGTCTCTTCCAGCACGACCGCTACTGGGACCTGACCATGGGCCAGCCCATCCCCGCGGACGCCTCACCCGAACTGCGTAATGACATCAAGACGTTCCACTCCACCTACGCCTCCCACGTCGCCGTGCACATGCTGGACGCGTCGACGCTGTCGCACGGTCTGAACGACTCCCCGGTCGGCATGCTCGCCTGGCTGCTGCAGCGGTGGAAGAAGTGGAGCGACAAGAACGGCGACTTCGACGCAGCCTTCTCCCGGGACTTCGTTCTGACCCAGGCCACCGTTTTCTGGGTGACGCAATCCATCGGCACCTCGATCCGCATGTACCGCAACACCATCCGCTACCCCTGGACGCCGTCGCACGACCGCCGGCCGGTGGTCGAGGCCCCGGCGGGTTTCACCTTCCTGCTCGGTGACGTCTACCCGCCCGGTGTCCGTACGGTCGAGGAGCGCATCGCCGCCTTTGTGCACGGCCCGTCCTACGACTCGTTCAACGTGGTCAACGTCAACGCCCACCCGAAGGGAGGCCACTTCGGCCATTTCGAGAATCCCGGGGCCTACATCGGCGACGTCCGCGAGACCTTCCGCAAGGTGCGCTGACCCTCGCCGCCCCTCGCGGGCGGGGCGTCGAGGGCAGTGGGGTCCGCCAGGGGGGACAGGCGGCCTGAACCCGTCAGGAGTGGCGGATACCCACGGTGACGGTCAGGGGGTATTCCGCCACTCCGATGGCTGTGGACGCCGGACGCCCCGTGCCTCTCGTGCCTTCGCTCACCCCTTGGGCGGGCGCGGCTCCGACGCGCCGCGTCCTCGCCCCCGGATTACCGTTGAGCAATGGCGTACCAGGCCAGGTCCGGCGTCCGGCGTGAGCACCGGCGACCCCGGGCCCTGCGTTCCCGCCGGGACGAGGAGGACTGAGGATCATGCCGTACGCAACAGCCAAGGACGGGACCCAGATCTTCTTCAAGGACTGGGGGACCGGCCGGCCGGTCGTGTTCTC
>NZ_JBEZXR010000070.1:0-44237 GCF_040638135.1 Streptomyces sp. NPDC026673
AGAGCCCGACGAGTTCGCAGTTCTGGACGTTGCCGCGGTTGGTGTAGTCGGTGATGTGGGGCGCCCCTCGGGAAATGCTGCGGCCGGTACTCAGTTCACCGCGTGGACGACGTCCTTCTCCTCGGCGAAGTGGCACGCCGACTCGTGCGCGGCCGGGGTGTCCTCGCCGTTGAAGCGCTGCGGGATGGCCAGCAGCGGCTCCTCGGTGGCGCACCGGTCCTGGGCCTTCCAGCACCGGGTGCGGAAGCGGCAGCCGGACGGCGGGTTGGCCGGCGACGGGACGTCACCGCTCAGGATGATGCGCTCGCGGTGCTCGCGCGCCTCCGGGTCCGGCACCGGCACCGCCGAGAGCAGGGCCTGGGTGTACGGGTGGGTCGGGTGGTCGTAGATCTCGGTGTCGGTACCGATCTCGGCCATCTTGCCCAGGTACATCACGCCGACGCGGTCGGAGATGTGGCGGACGATCGACAGGTCGTGCGCGATGAAGATGTAGGACAGGTTGAACTCGTCCTGCAGCTTCTCCATCAGGTTGATGACCTGCGCCTGCACGGAGACGTCCAGCGCCGAGACCGGCTCGTCGCAGATGATGATCTCCGGGTTGAGCGCCAGGCCGCGGGCGATGCCGATGCGCTGCCGCTGACCGCCGGAGAACTGGTGCGGGTACCGGTTGATGTACTCCGGGTTCAGGCCGACGACGTCCAGCAGCTCCTGCACCTTGCGGCGCCGGTCGCCCTTCGGGGCCACCTCGGGGTGGATGTCGAAGGTCTCGCCGATGATGTCGCCGACCGTCATGCGCGGGTTCAGCGAGGTGTACGGGTCCTGGAACACCATCTGGATGTTCCGGCGCACGGCCTTCAGGGCGCGGCGGGACAGCTTGGTGATGTCCTGCCCCTTGTAGAAGACCTCGCCGGCGGTGGCCCGCTCCAGGTTCATCAGCAGCTTGGCGACGGTGGACTTGCCGCAGCCGGACTCGCCCACGATGCCCAGGGTCTCGCCCTGGTACAGGTCGAAGGAGATCCCGTCGACCGCCTTGACGGCGCCGATCTGCTTCTTGAAGAGGATGCCCTGGGTCAGCGGGAAGTGCTTGACCAGGTTGCGCACCTGGAGGATCGGCTCGCCGCGCTTGACCGGCTGGGCGAGCGCGGCCTCGACCGCCGCCACCTCGTCGGAGACGGCCTCGTCGTTCTTGGTGACGTCAGCCATGGATCGTCTCCTTCCAGAAGTGGCACGCGCTGCCGCGGCCCGGCAGCTCGCTGCCGTCCTGCTCGGTCACCCGGTGCAGCATGGGGACCTCGGTGCGGCAGATGTCCTGCGCCATCTCGCAGCGCGGGTTGAAGGCGCAGCCGGTGGGGATGCGCAGCAGGTTGGGGGGCAGACCCTTGATCGCGTAGAGCTCCTGGCCCTTCTGGTCCAGACGCGGGATCGACTCCAGCAGGCCCTTGGTGTACGGGTGCGCGGGGCGCTTGTAGATCTCGTGGACCGGCGCGGTCTCGACGATCCGGCCCGCGTACATCACGGCGATCTTGTCCGCGACGTCGGCGACGACGCCGAGGTCGTGGGTGATGAGGATCAGGCCCATGTTGTACTCGCGCTGCAGCTCCGCGAGCAGGTCCATGACCTGGGCCTGCACCGTCACGTCGAGCGCGGTGGTCGGCTCGTCGGCGATGATCAGCTCCGGCTCCAGGGCCAGCGCCATCGCGATCATGATGCGCTGGCGCATACCGCCGGAGAACTGGTGCGGGTAGTCGTTGACCCGCTCCCTCGCCGCCGGGATGCGGACCCGGTCCATCATCTCGATGGCCTTGGCCTTGGCGTCCTTCTTGGACAGGCCCTGGTGGACCCGGAACATCTCACCGAGCTGGTAGCCGACGGTGAGCACCGGGTTCAGCGAGGACAGCGCGTCCTGGAAGATCATCGCGATCTTGCGGCCGCGGATCTTCCGGCGCTCCTCGTTGGACATCTTGAGCATGTCCCGGCCCTGGAAGAGGATCTCGCCCTGCGGGATCTTGCCGGGCGGCATGTCCAGGATGCCCATGATCGCCTGCGCGGTCACGGACTTGCCGGAACCGGACTCGCCCAGCACCGCCAGGGTCTCACCGGCCGACACCGTGTAGTTCACACCGTTGACGGCCTTGGCGATGCCGTCGCGGGTGTGGAACTCCACGTGCAGGTCGCGCACTTCCAGCAGCGGCGCGGCGGCGTCCCCGGTACGGGGCGCGGGCACGTCCGCGGTCTTGTCGATGGTGGTCACGTACGCCTCCCTCAGCGCAGCTTGGGGTCGAGGGCGTTGCGGACCGCATCGCCGAGCATGATGAACGCCAGGACCGTGATGCTCAGCATGATCGACGGGTACAGCATGATGTGCTGCGCCGTACGGATCTGCTGGGCACCGCCGGAGATGTCCTGGCCCCAGGAGACCACGGACGTGGGCAGACCGAGGCCGAGGTAGGACAGGGTCGCCTCGGCCGAGATGTAGCCGCCGAGCGCGATGGTGGCGACGACGATCACCGGGGCGACGGCGTTCGGAAGGATGTGCTTCATCAGGATCCGCGTGGTGCTCGCGCCCAGCGCCTGAGCGGCGTGCACGTAGTCGGCCTGCTTGATCGTGATCACCGAACCGCGCATGACGCGGGCGATCTGCGTCCAGCCGAGGAAGGCCAGGGCGCCGGAGACCACCCAGACGGTGCGGTCGGTGAAGGAGTTCAGGACGACCAGCGTGCCGAGCAGGAACGGGACCGCGAAGAAGATGTCGGTGATCCGGGACAGGATCGTGTCGACCATGCCGCCGAAGTAACCGGCGATCATGCCGACCAGCCCGCCCAGCACGGTGACCAGCAGGGTCACGCTGACGCCGACCGTGATCGAGGCCCGGGTCCCGTAGATCACACGGGCGAAGACGCTGCGGCCCTGCACGTCGTAGCCGAGCCACCCCTCGGAGAAGACCTTGCCGTACTCGGGCTTGCCCAAGTAGTGGTTCCGCAGGTCGGAGTAGGTCGGCGAGGCGTTGGTGAACAGGCCCGGGAAGACCGAGATCACCAGCAGGAGCAGGATCAGGATCCCGGAGACCACGAAGTAGGGGTTGCGGCGCAGGTCCCGCCAGGCGTCGCCCCACAGGCTGCGCGCCTTCTCCGCCTTGGGCTCGACCGCGATGACGCCGGCGGCGTCCGCGGCCGTGGTGGCCGCGGGGTCCGCGTTCTCGACGGCGGTCTTGGTGACGTCAGGCATAACGGATCCTCGGGTCCAGGACCGCGTAGAGCAGGTCGACGATCAGACTGGTGAAGAGGAAGATCAGCACCAGGACGGTGACGAGGCCGACCAGCGTGGTCCCCTCGCGGCGCAGGATGGACTCGTAGATCGTGCCGCCGACACCGTGGATGTTGAACAGGCCCTCGGTGACGACCGCACCGCCCATCAGGGCGCCGATGTCGGTACCGAGGAAGGTGACCACCGGGATCATCGAGTTGCGCATCAGGTGCACGCCGACCACGCGGCGCCGGGGCAGGCCCTTGGCGACGGCGGTCCGCATGTAGTCGGCGCGCAGGTTCTCGGCTATGGAGGTACGGGTCAGACGCGCCACGTACGCCAGCGAGAGGCTGGCCAGCACGATGGCCGGCATCAGCAGCTGGCTGTAGTTGGTCTCGTCCTGGACGTTCGGTGTCATCCATCCGAGCTGGAACGCGAAGACCAGCTTGAAGATGAAGCCGAGCACGAAGACCGGGACCGAGATCAGCAGCAGGGTGAAGATCAGGACCAGCGAGTCGGCGAGCTTGCCCGCCCGCATGCCGGCCCAGACACCGAGGGCGATGCCCACGACCAGTTCGATCGCGAAGGAGAGCCCCGCGAGCCGGAGCGTCACCGGGAAGGCCTCGGCGAGCACGTCCCGCACCGGCCGACCGCTGGCAATCTGGTTGCCGAAGTCGAAGTGCAGAAGGATGCCCGTCATGTAATCCCAGTACTGCTTCAGGATCGGCTGGTCGAGCCCAAGGTCGTGACGGATCCGCGCCACGGTCGTCGGATCCGCGCCCTTGTCACCGAAGAGCGCCCGTACGGGGTCGCCGGGGAGGGCGTAGACCATGAGAAAGATGAGCAGAGTCGTCCCGATGAAAACCGGGATCATCTGGAGCAGTCGCCGCGCGACGTAACGCCCCATCGTGCCTCCATGTCAGTCGCTGTGGCAGCAGAGACGGGCCCTTCCCCCGTCCTCCTCTTCGGGAAGACGGGAGAAGGGCCCCCCAGCCTTTGCCTGCACCCCCTGCGTCCGACGTCTCCGTCAGCCCCGCAGCGGCGTGCTCACTACGCGATGGTTACTTCTTGACCTCGACGCCGGTGAGGATCGGGTCACCGTTCTGGGCGTACTGAACGTTGCTGACCTTCTCCGAGTAACCGGCGTTGACCTTGTAGTACCAGAGCGGGATGGCGGGCATGAGCTCGACCATCTTCTTCTCGGCGGCCTGGTACTCCTTGACCGACTCGTCGAGCGTAGCCGCGGTGTCGGCCTTCTTGATCATCGCGTCCAGCTCCTTGTTGGAGAAGCCGGACTGGTTGCCCGCCGAGGTGGTGCCGTAGAGGTCACGGATGAAGTTGGCGTTCACGGGGTAGTCGAGCACCCAGCCACTGCGGTAGATCGACTTGACCTCGTGGGCCTCACGGGCGTCCAGGTCGCTCTGGAAGTCGGCCTTGGAGTCGCCGGAGCACTTGACGCCGGTCGCGTTGGTGATGCTGTTGCAGACGGCCTCCACCCACTCCTTGTGGCCACCGTCGGCGTTGTACTGGATGGAGATCTTGTTGCCGGGGACGCCGCCGCCGGCCTTGATGAGCTCCTTGGCCTTCGCGGGGTCGTACTTGAAGACGTCGCCGCCCACGTTGTCCTGGTAGCCGAGCACGCCCTTGGCGACGAAGCCGGTGGCGGGCTCACGGGTGCCCTGGAGAACCGTCTTGGTGATGGTGTCGCGGTCGATCGCCATCGACAGACCCTGGATGACCTTGGGGTCGACCTTCTTCCACTGCTTGGAGTAGAAGGCCGGGACGATGGACTGGATGGCGGAGTACGCCTGGTCCACGGCGCGGTCGCCGAGGTCGTCGCGGTAGACCGGGAGGTCCTTCGGGCCGATCTGGCGCAGGACGTCGACGTTGCCGGACTTCAGGTCCTCGTACGCAGCCTCGAGGCCGGTGTAGTTCTTGAAGATCACACCGCCGTTCTTCGCCTTGTCCGGGCCCTTGTAGGCGTCGAAGCGCTTGACCTCGATCTGCTTCTTGTGGTCCCAGCTGACGAACTGGTACGGGCCGTTGCCGACCGGGTTCTCGCCCGCGGCCTTCGGGTCCTTGTAGAAGGACTCCGGCAGCGGCGAGAACACCTCGTAACCGAGCTTGTACACGAAGTACGGGATCGGGGTGGTGAGCTCGATGGTGAAGGTCTTGTCGTCGACGACCTTCAGGCCGGACATGGCGTCGGCCTTCGGCTTCGCACCCTCCTTGGCCGGGTGGACGTCCTCGAAGCCCTTGATGTCCGCGAACCACGACGCGTTGGTCTGGGCGTTGTTGATGTTGGCGGCCCAGTTCCACGCCTTGACGTAGGACTCCGCGGTCACCGGGGTGCCGTCGTGGAAGGTCCAGCCGTCCTTCAGGGTGACCGTGAAGGTCTTGTTGTCCTTGGTGTCCACCGACTTGGCGTTCACCATGACGATGTTGCCCTTGGGGTCGTAGTCCACGAGCTGCGCGAACAGCGAGCGGACGACGATGCTGCCGTTGGACTCCATGGTGTTGGCAGGCTGCAGGGGGTTCTGCGGCTCGCCGACCTCGACGGAGAACTTGCCGTTGGGGTTGACGCCGCCAGCGTCGTTGTTGCTGCTGCCCTTGTCCCCACCGCCGCCACCGCAAGCGGTAGCAGCCATGGCGACGATGATCGCACCTGCGACCCAAGTGGCGCTCTTGGCACCGCGCATGGGTTTGCCTCCTCAGGAGTCACTGTTCTTACGTGAAAGGGCCGGCCTCACTGACACCCCTGACAGTGATACCGGTCACCTGTGCTCGTGAGTCGGCGCTCCCCATAAGCGCTTGGACCCATTGACCCGAGCTCAACGGCTCCAACTATCGGTCACGTTGGGCCTCCGAACCACACACTTACGATCTCGTTTTGGTCACAACCGGTCCAAAACAATCCCGCAATTCGGACATTTGGATTGTAGACAGACACCGACGAAACGGACTTGTAACACAAGTACCGGTGAACTGCGTCCGTTATCCGGACGTCGCCGGACTGAAAACCAGTTGCCCTCAAAGCGCGTAGATTCCCGGCGAATCTACGTGCCTGACGGGCCGACAGGGAACGAGCTGTCGCGCCCACGCCACTGGCGCAACCGCGACACATCGCCATCCCCGGGGCCGATCCGCGCACAGTGGGCGCCGGACCGGTGAGTTCGGTCACACCACACCCGGAAAACCGCTTCCGACGTGACCCGTTTCACGGAAATGATGCCGATATCGCCGGGCCGGCGGGCGCCCGGGAAAGCGGACCGGCCGCCCCCGGAGGACCGGGGACGGCCGTATCGGCGTCTCCACCGCCGCGGGCGTGGGTCCGCGCCGGGGCGCGGACCCACGGGCCTCAGCGCTTGGCGCGGGACGCGGTGCGGCCGCGCTCCTTCTGGTCCAGGACGACCTTGCGGATACGGACCGTCTCCGGGGTCACCTCGACGCACTCGTCGTCGCGGCAGAACTCCAGCGACTGCTCCAGGGAGAGCTTGCGCGGCGGGACGATCGCCTCGAACGAGTCGGCCGACGAGGACCGCATGTTCGTGAGCTTCTTCTCCTTGGTGATGTTGACGTCCATGTCGTCGGCGCGGGAGTTCTCGCCGACGATCATGCCCTCGTACACCTCGGTGCCCGGCTCGGTGAAGAGCACGCCGCGCTCCTGCAGGTTGGTCATCGCGAAGGCGGTGACGGCACCGGCACGGTCGGCGACCAGGGAGCCGTTGTTGCGGGTGACCAGGGGGCCGAACCACGGCTCGTGACCCTCGTGGATGGAGTGGGCGATGCCCGTGCCGCGGGTGCCGGTCAGGAACTCGGTACGGAAGCCGATCAGACCGCGGGACGGCACGACGAACTCCATGCGGACCCAGCCGGAGCCGTGGTTGGACATGTTGTCCATCCGGCCCTTGCGGGTGCCCATGAGCTGCGTCACGGCGCCCATGTGCTCCTCGGGCACGTCGATCGTGATGCGCTCGACCGGCTCGTGGACCTTGCCGTCGACCTCGCGGGTGACCACCTGCGGCTTGCCGACGGTCAGCTCGAAGCCCTCCCGGCGCATGGTCTCCACCAGGATGGCCAGCGCCAGCTCACCGCGGCCCTGCACCTCCCAGGTGTCGGGGCGCTCGGTCGGCAGCACGCGGAGGCTGACGTTACCGATCAGCTCGCGCTCCAGGCGGTCCTTGACCAGACGCGCGGTGACCTTGCGGTCCTTGACCGCCGACTTGTCGGCGCCCTTGCCGCCGGGGCCCCGGCCGACCAGCGGCGAGGTGTTGGCGCCGATGGTCATGGAGATCGCCGGCTCGTCCACCGTGATCAGCGGCAGCGCGATCGGGTTCTCCGGGTCCGCCAGCGTCTCGCCGATGGTGATGTCGGCGATACCGGCGACCGCGCAGATGTCGCCCGGGCCGGCCTTCTCGGCGGGCTTGCGGGTGAGCGCCTCGGTCATCATCAGCTCGGTGATGCGGACGTTCGCGATCGAGCCGTCGCGCTTGATCCACGCGACGGTCTGGCCCTTCTTGAGCTCGCCCTGCTCGACGCGGAGCAGCGCGATACGGCCCAGGAAGTTGTCGGCGTCCAGGTTGGTGACGTGCGCCTGCAGCGGGGCGGCCTCGTCGTACACCGGGGCCGGGACGTGCTCGAGCAGCGTGGAGAAGAACGGCTCCAGGCTGTCGCTGTCGGCCGGGACCGTGCCGTTCTCCGGCTTGGTCAGCGAGGCCACACCGTCACGCGCGCAGGCGTAGACGATCGGGAACTCGATCTGGTCCTCGTCCGCGTCCAGGTCCAGGAACAGGTCGTACGTCTCGTTGACGACCTCGTCGATCCGGGAGTCCGGGCGGTCGGTCTTGTTGATGCAGAGGATGACCGGCAGCTTCGCGGACAGCGCCTTGCGCAGCACGAAGCGGGTCTGCGGCAGCGGGCCCTCGGAGGCGTCCACCAGCAGCACGACCGCGTCGACCATGGACAGGCCGCGCTCGACCTCGCCGCCGAAGTCGGCGTGGCCGGGGGTGTCGATGATGTTGATCGTGATGGGCTCGCCGCCACCCTTGGGGTGGTACTTCACGGCCGTGTTCTTCGCGAGAATGGTGATGCCCTTCTCGCGCTCCAGGTCGTTGGAGTCCATCATCCGGTCGTCCAGATGCTGGTGCGCGGCGAAGGCTCCGGCCTGCTTGAGCATGGCGTCCACCAGCGTCGTCTTGCCGTGGTCGACGTGGGCGACGATGGCGACATTACGAATGTCGTTGCGCGTGGGCATACTGGGGCGCTTCTCCCGGGTAGGTAGGTGGGGCGGCATACCCTCGTCGGCACACCTGCCCGCCGGGCGAGTCAAGCCACGGCCTCACCCCATGGTACGGGGCCCGGACGGCAAGGGCCGCCCGGGCATGATCATCCGGGGTCGATCGGAGCCCGCGGCGGTGGCCGCGCGGCTCCAGGTCCACGTCGGGCCGCCGTGTGTTCGCAGCAGATGTGCCCCTTCTCACGACGACGCTCCACGGCAGACCCCCGGGCCATGGCGGGAACGCCATGGCCCGGGGCGGCGCCGCGAAGGCACCCGGGGAACGGGTCAGCCGGGAGGGAAGGTCACTTCCTGAAGCCGATGTCCTGGAAGCGCGGGGTCGCGAAGCCGAACGCGCCCGCGTTGAGGACGTTCTTGCGCAGGGCGACGAGCTCCGGGCGCTGGTAGAGGGGGATGGCTCCGGCGACGGCCCAGATGCGGGCGTCGGCGCGGGAGGCGTAGTCGCGGGCCTTGGCCGGGTCGAGCTCGGCGGCGGCCTGGTCGAAGAGCTGGTCGATCCGGTCGGTGCCGAGCCGGGGGTAGTTCTGCTCGACGACCAGCGACCCGTCCGGGGCGGGCTCGGGCTTGGCGAAGATCGGGCGGGTGTCGGTCGCGGGGAAGGCGGTGCCGGGCCAGCCGTAGAGGGCGAGGTCGAAGTCGCCGGCCGCGACGTGGTCGCGGAAGAAGCTGTCGTCGGCGACCTTCTGCAGCTCGGTGCGCACGCCGATGCCCGAGAGCATGGTGGCGATGCGGTCACCGACCGCGTTCAGCGTCTGCGAGGACCGGGGCAGGACGAAGCGCAGCGTGAGCGCCTTGCCGTCCTTGCGCAGCACCGTCTTGGCGGGCTCGACGACGCTGACCTCGACCTTGTGCGCGGGCGCCGCCTGGTTGCGCTCGGCCGCCCCCGACCCCGCGCCTCCCCCGATGCCGGAGACGAGGGCGGTGCGCTGCCAGCCCGCGCCGGCGAGCAGGGCCCGGGCGGCCTTGGTGTCGGCCGTGCCCAGGGCGGAGCTGTTGTCGGCGTACCCGGCCTGCGAGAGCAGCAGAAGGTGGTTGCCGAGCGGTTCGTCCGGCAGGCCGAGCGGCGCGAGGACGGACTTGGCGATGGCCCGGCGGTCGATCGCGCGGGCCACCGCGTGCCGCACCCGTTCGTCGGCGAGGGGGCCCGTGGAGCCGTTGAGGGCGAGCTGGGTGTAGGAGGCGGCGCGTGTGCGGTAGACCGCCACGTTCTTGCCGGTGACGTCGCGGTCGACCTCCGCCACGTCCAGCGCGCCGGAGGCGAGCGCGGCCGCCCGCTCGTGCGCGGGTGTGGCCGTGAACTCCAGCCGGCTCAGCTTGGGGCGGTCGCCCCACCACTTCGTGTTGCGGACCAGGGTGGCGGTGGTGTCGTTCACGCTGCGGACGGCGAAGGGCCCGCCCGCCACCGGCAGGGAACGGCGCGCGCTCTCGTTGAACGCCTTGGCGGAGCCGGTGACGGCCTTGGGGTAGAGGGGGGTGAACAGCGACTGCCAGTCCCCGTACGGCTTGCCGAAGGTGATCCGCACCTCATGGGCGTCCTTGCCGGCCGTGACGGAGGAGATCCGGTCGTATCCGGCGTTGCGCGCGGTCCAGTACGCGTCGTCGGTGCCGCGCAGCGCCTTCCACTGGGCGGCGAAGTCGGCCGCGCCGATCGCGCGGCCGTCGCTCCACACCGCCTTGGGGTTGAGCCGGTACGACACGACCTGGCTGGGCTCGCTCCGGACGATCTTCGCCGACCGCAGCAGATCGGTGTCCAGCTGGGGGCGGCCCTTGCCGTCCAGCCGGAACGTCGCCGGCAGCACGGCGCCGGCGACCAGGGCGGTGGTCTCGTTGGCCCCGGCCTGGAAGGCGTTCAGGGTGCCGGGTGCCGCGTCCACGGCCCAGCGCATGGTGCCCCCGTCGCGTACCCCGTCCCGGGGCGCCGAGGCGAGGTCGGTCCCCGCGAGGGGGTCGTCCTTGCCGGCGGAGCACCCGGCGAGGGCGGCGACCGCGGCGGCGAGTGCCACGGCGGTCGCGGAGCGGATCAGGGTGACGCTGCGGGCCATGCGTGCGTACCTCCGCGAGGGGGGCCATGATCACAGGGCGGTCTATTTGCCGCTTATCGCACCTACTGAAAGCCATTCCGCGACCCCGGACACGATCGACACGGCGCGTGTGCCCGCCCTCCCACCCGCCCGGCGCAACGCGCGCCCGGTTCCCGTCGCGCCCCCGCACCGCTGCCGCCGCAAAGGCGCACTCCCTTCGGGGGGAATCGCGCGCCACGGCGCGTTGGAGCGGAGCGCACGCCACCCGTAGGGAGGAGAATCGCTGCAGATCTCTTCCCAAGCGCGACTGTGACGCGCGACACTCGCTGGGCGCTAGCGTCGTGCACCCGCAACGTGGCGGAGGTGAGGACAGCCATGTCCCTGCAGGACGATCTCTCATCGGTACAGCGGCGACTCGACGAACTCGGTCGGGCCGTGTCCAAGCTGGAGCAGCACATCGGCGACAGCCTGGACATGAGGCGCGTGCGTGCCGACACCAAGCACCTCAGCGACGACCTCGCGCTGCTGCGCGACAGCGTCAGCACCACCCCGGCGGGGCAGAAGCCGCGCCAGGAGATGGTGACGATCCCGGATACGCCGTACGACCCCAGTCTCTGGTCCGGCGCGGAAGACGAAGGGCTGGGGGCGCCGGACCGCCGAGCGCCCTAGGAGTAGTCCTTGGCCACCGACACACAACCGCCCGCTCCACCGACTCCACCCGCACCACCCGCGCGCCACGGCGTCCTTTCCGCCGGGCGCGCGGCCATTCCGGCACGACATCTGCGCACCGACCACTGGTGGCTGCAGCCGCTGCTCACCGCGCTCGGCCTGGGCGCCTTCGTCGTCTACTCGACGTGGCGCGCCTTCGCGAACGCGCACTACTACGCCGAGCCGTATGTCTCGCCGTTCTACTCGCCCTGTCTGGGCTCGAACTGCGTGGACATGCCGCTGGGCGCCCGCTGGCCGCTCTTCGGCGACTGGTGGGGGCTCTCCCCCGCCCTGCTGGTGCTGATCTTCCCGCTGGGCTTCCGCCTGACCTGCTACTACTACCGCAAGGCGTACTACCGCGGCTTCTGGGCCTCGCCGCCCGCGTGCGCGGTGGCCGAGCCGCACGAGAAGTACACCGGTGAGACGCGGTTCCCGCTGATCCTGCAGAACATCCACCGGTACTTCTTCTACTTCGCCATCCCGGTCGCCGGGATCCTGACCTACGACGTCGTGCTCGCCTTCCGGGACGAGCACGGGGCGTGGGGCCACATGGGCCTGGGCACCCTGGTGCTGCTGGTGAACATCGTCCTGATCTGGGCGTACACCTTCTCCTGCCACTCCTGCCGGCACATCGTCGGCGGCCGGCTGCGGCACTTCTCCAGGCATCCGGTGCGCTACCGCATGTGGTCCTGGGTGGGGCGGCTCAATGCCCGCCACATGCTGCTGGCCTGGGCCTCGCTGGTGAGCGTGGCGCTCGCCGATCTCTATGTCTATCTGGTCGCCAGTGGGGCGTTCGACGATCCGAGGTTCTTCTGATGGCACAAGTCGAACGGCACGCGTACGACGTCGTCGTGGTCGGCGCGGGCGGGGCGGGGCTGCGCGCCGCCATCGAGGCGCGCGAGCAGGGCATGCGTACCGCCGTGATCTGCAAGTCGCTCTTCGGCAAGGCGCACACGGTGATGGCCGAGGGCGGCATCGCCGCGAGCATGGCCAACGTCAATCCGCACGACAACTGGCAGGTCCACTTCCGCGACACCATGCGCGGCGGGAAGTTCCTCAACCAGTGGCGGATGGCGGAGCTGCACGCCCAGGAGGCGCCGGACCGGGTGTGGGAGCTGGAGACCTGGGGCGCGCTCTTCGACCGCACCAAGGACGGGAGGATCTCCCAGCGCAACTTCGGCGGCCACGAGTACCCGCGGCTGGCGCACGTCGGCGACCGCACCGGCCTGGAGCTGATCCGCACCCTCCAGCAGAAGATCGTCTCGCTGCAGCAGGAGGACCACCGGGAGCACGGGGACTACGAGGCCCGGCTGAAGGTCCTCCAGGAGTGCACGGTCACCCGGGTGCTCAAGGAGGACGGCCGCGTCTCGGGGGTCTTCGGCTACGTCCGCGAGTCGGGGCGCTTCTTCGTCATCGAGGCGCCCGCCGTGGTGCTGGCGACCGGCGGCATCGGCAAGTCCTTCAAGGTGACGTCGAACTCCTGGGAGTACACCGGCGACGGGCACGCGCTCGCGCTGCTGGCCGGGGCGCCGCTGATCAACATGGAGTTCGTGCAGTTCCACCCCACGGGGATGGTCTGGCCGCCGTCGGTGAAGGGCATCCTCGTCACCGAGTCGGTGCGCGGCGACGGCGGGGTGCTGCGCAACTCCGAGGGCAAGCGGTTCATGTTCGACTACATCCCCGACGTGTTCAAGGAGAAGTACGCGCAGAGCGAGGACGAGGGCGACCGCTGGTACGAGGACCCGGACAACAACCGCCGGCCGCCCGAGCTGCTCCCCCGCGACGAGGTGGCCCGGGCGATCAACTCCGAGGTCAAGGCCGGACGCGGCTCCCCGCACGGCGGGGTGTTCCTGGACGTGTCGACCCGGCTGCCCGCCGAGGTGATCCGGCGCAAACTCCCCTCGATGCACCACCAGTTCAAGGAGCTGGCGGACGTCGACATCACCACCGAGGCCATGGAGGTCGGCCCCACCTGTCACTACGTGATGGGCGGGGTGGACGTCGACCCCGACACGGCCGCGGCGACCGGGGTGCCCGGGCTGTTCGCCGCCGGCGAGGTGGCCGGCGGTATGCACGGCTCCAACCGGCTGGGCGGCAACTCCCTCTCCGACCTGCTGGTGTTCGGCCGCCGGGCGGGCCTGCACGCGGCCGAGTACACGGCCGCGCTCGACGGCACGCGTCCCGAGGTCGCCGAGTGGCAGGTCGACGCCGCCGCGGCGGAGGCGCTGCGCCCGTTCAGCGCGGAGGCCGAGGCCGTGCCCGAGGGGGCGCCCGAGAACCCGTACACCCTGCACCAGGAACTGCAGCAGACGATGAACGACCTGGTCGGCATCATCCGGCGGCAGAACGAGATGGAGGAGGCGCTGACCCGGCTGGACGCCCTGCGGGTGCGGGCGCGGCGGGCCGGCGTCGAGGGGCACCGCCAGTTCAACCCCGGCTGGCACCTCGCCATCGACCTGCGGAACATGCTGCTGGTGAGCGAGTGCGTGGCCCGGGCGGCACTGGAGCGCACGGAGTCGCGGGGCGGGCACACGCGGGACGACCACCCCGAGATGGACCGCCGCTGGCGCAAGCTCAACCTGGTCTGCCGACTCGAGGACCCCGCCGACGCGTTCGGCCACGTCGCGCTCGACCGGCGCGAGGCGACCCCGATCCGGCCCGATCTGCTCGCGCTCTTCGAGAAGGACGAGCTGCTGAAGTACCTGACGGACGAGGAGCTGGACCGGTGAGCACGTACACGGCGCACTTCAGGGTCTGGCGCGGCGACGCCGACGGCGGCGAACTGCGGGATTACCAGGTCGAGGTCCACGACGGCGAGGTGGTGCTGGACATCATCCACCGGCTGCAGGCGACCCAGGCCGGGGACCTGGCCGTGCGGTGGAACTGCAAGGCCGGCAAGTGCGGCTCGTGCAGCGCCGAGGTCAACGGGAAGCCGCGGCTGATGTGCATGACGCGCATGTCGGTCTTCACCCGCGAGGAGACCATCACGGTCACCCCGATGCGCACGTTCCCCGTGGTGCGGGACCTGGTGACGGACGTGTCCTTCAACTACGAGAAGGCGCGCGAGGTGCCGTCCTTCGCCCCGCCCGAGGGGCTGGCGCCCGGCGAGTACCGGATGTTCCAGGAGGATGTGGAGCGCTCGCAGGAGTTCCGCAAGTGCATCGAGTGCTTCCTGTGCCAGAACACCTGCCACGTGGTCCGTGACCACGAGGAGAACAAGAAGGCGTTCGCCGGTCCGCGCTTCCTGATGCGGGTGGCCGAGCTGGACATGCACCCCCTGGACGCGGCGGACGAGCAGGGCCTCGACCGCAAGCGGTCCGCCCAGGAGGAGCACGGGCTCGGCTACTGCAACATCACCAAGTGCTGCACCGAGGTCTGCCCCGAGCACATCAAGATCACCGACAATGCGCTCATCCCGCTCAAGGAGCGCGCGGTGGACCGCAAGTACGACCCGCTGGTCTGGCTCGGCAACAAGATCCGGCGCCGCTCCTGATCCTCCCCCGCGGTGGAGGCGCTGCTCAGAAGAGGCTGAGCAGCGCCTCTATCGTGTCCTCGCCCGTGCTGCCCTCGCCGTCCGAGGGCAGGTCCAGCTCGAACCACACCGTCTTGCCGCGGTGGGTGCGACGGGAGCCCCAGCGGGTGCTGAGCAGCGAGACCAGTTGCAGACCGCGGCCGCCCTCGTCGGTGGCCCGGGCGCGCCGGCGGCGCGGCTGGACCAGCGCGTCGTCCCAGACCTCGCAGACCAGCGTGCGGTCGCGCAGCAGACGCAGCCGGATGTCGCCCTGGCCGTGCCGCAGGGCGTTGGTGACCAGTTCGCTGACGAGCAGTTCCGTGGTGTCGACCAGGGCGGCCAGGTCCCAGGAGACCAGGCAGTCGCGGGCCAGTTCCCGGGCGCGGGCGACCGAACGCGGGGCGGGCTCCAGCGTCCAGTCGCCCACGGAGTCCGGGGGCAGGCCGTGGACGCGGGCCATCAGCAGCGCGATGTCGTCCTCGCCGTGGGCGGTGTCGAGCCGGGCGAGTATGTGGTCGCAGACGTCCTCCAGCGGGCGCTGGGGCTCGTCCAGGGCGGCGCGGAAGGCGCGCAGGCCCTCGTCCAGCGGGTGGTTGCGGGACTCGACCAGGCCGTCGGTGTAGAGGGCGAGGAGGGCACCGTCCGGCAGGTCGACCTCGACCTCCTCGAAGGGCTCGCCGCCGACGCCCAGCGGCATGCCGGTGGGCACCTCCAACATCATCGCCTGCTCGCCGGGTTCGACGAGGACCGGCGGCAGATGGCCGGCGTTGGCGATGGTGACCCGGCGGGTGATGGCGTCGTACACGGCGTAGACGCAGGTGGCGAGGTAGACCTCGGACAGATCCGAGGTGTCGGACTCCTTGCCGCGCCGGCTGCTGCGGCCGTCGCCGCTGCCGCCGAGGCCGCGGGCGACCTCGTCGAGGGCGGTGAGCACGTCGGCGGGCTCGATGTCCAGCAGGGCCAGGGTCCGGACGGCGGTGCGCAGTTCGCCCATGGCGACCGCGGCGCGCAGACCGCGGCCCATGACGTCGCCGACGACGAGCGCGGTGCGGTGGCCGGGGAGTTCGATGACGTCGAACCAGTCCCCGCCGACCTCCGTCTCCATGTTGCCGGGCAGGTAGCGGCAGGCGATGTCGAGCCCGGCGGCCTCGGGGTTGCCGGGCGGGAGCAGGCTGCGCTGCAGGATGAGCGCGCGTTCGTGCTCGCGCCGGTAGAGCCGGGCGTTGTCGATGAAGATCGCGGCGCGGGCGGCGAGTTCCTCGGCGAGCATCCGGTCGCGCTCGGAGAACGGTTCGCTGCCCTTGGCGCGGGCGAACTGCACCAGGCCCAGCACGGTGTCGCGGGCGACGACGGGCACCGCGAGGGTGGACTGGACGAGGCCGCCGCCGAGTTCGCCGAGCTCCACCTCCGGGTCGCCGCCGTCGGCGCCTATGACCTGGGTCTGCGCGGTGCGCAGGGCGCCCGCCCAGGGGGAGTTGAACGGGTAGCGGTGCACGGCCCCCACCGACACCGGGCCGCCGGCGTGGCCGCCGTCCAGCGGGGCCACGGGGGCGTCGGAGACGGCGCTGGCGAAGGCGACCCGGCGCACCTCGCCGCTGCCGTCGGCGGTGCCGACCGGACCCTCCTCGCCGACCAGCAGTGCCTGGTACAGGTCGACGGAGGCCAGGTCGCAGAAGTGCGGCACGGCGACGTCGAGCAGCTCGCGCGCCGTGGTCTCCAGGTCCAGGGAGCTGCCGATCCGCCGGCTCGCCTCGTTGAGCAGCGCCAGGTTGCGGCGGGTGTGCGCGGCCTCCCGCTCGGCGCGCTGGCGCCCGGTCACGTCCTGGGCGACTCCGGCCACGCCGATGGGGCGGCCGCTGCCACTGTGCAGCCGGTAGAGCGAGATCGCCCAGCGCCTGCGGTTGCCGGCGCCGGACGCAGCGGGAACGGTGCCGACGATCGTCATGTCCAGCACCGGGTCGCCGCTGTCGAGCACCTGCTTCAGCGCGGCGGTGAGCCGGTCGGCCTCGACCCGGGACAGGAAGTCGTGCGGGCTGCGTCCGTGGTGCTCGCCGGGGCTGCGGCCGAAGACGGTGGCGAAGCGCTGGTTGACCCGGAGCAGCTTCAGGTTGGTGTCGAAGAGGATGAAGCCCATCGGCGACTGGCCGAACACCGCCTGGGACGAGGCGAGATCGGTCTCGATCTGGCGCAGCACGCGGACGTCCACGGCGATGCACACCGCGCCGCGTCCGCCGCTCTCGCTGCGCGAGGGCATCACGTAGACCTCGGCCAGGCCCTCCTGGCCCGCCTTGTCGCGGTACGGGACGGTGCCGATCCACTCGCGCCCGTCGAGTATCTCCGCGATCCGCTCGTGCGCCCTGGTCCGGCGGTCCTCGGGGACGAAGGCGGTGATCGGGTCCTGTCCGAGCGCCTCGGCGGCGGACACGCCGAAGAACTCCTCGGCGCGCTCGCTCCACTGCTCGATCCGTCCGTCGGGACCGAGGGAGAACGAGGCGACCCTGATGTAGTCGTAGAGCGAGCCGGGCGGACTGGACTGCCAGGCGCTCCGGGTCATGGCCTCAGGGTTCCGGGGCCCCACAACCCCCGACGGCTCATCGCTCACGCCCGACCCCTCCAGCTCACACATACGGACCGGCTGGTGCCGAGTATTCAGCATTACCCCCGTTCCGCACATGCACTTGTCGATCACAGCATCATCTCGAGGCGTACGAATTCCGCCGACGCCCCACTTCAACTACCCTGCTCCGGCGCGCCGAACCGTGTGCGACCGGTCATCCCCCGAGGGCGCCGGCCGCGGTGGGCGAGGAGGGGAGCGCCAGCTCGAACCAGACCGTCTTGCCCAGCGGGCCGTGCCGGGTGCCCCAGCGCCGGGAGGCCCGGGCGACCAGTTGCAGACCGCGGCCGCCCTCGTCCTCCACCCCCGCGGCGCGCCGGCGGGGCGGGTCGGGCAGCGGGTCGGAGACCTCGACCAGCAGCGAGGTGCCGCGGACCATGCGCACCCCGATGGGCCCGTGGGCGTACCGCAGGGAGTTGGTGACGAGTTCGCTGACGAGGAGCACGGTGACGTCGGCCATCTCCCGCAGCCCCCAGTCCGCCAGGGTCTCCCGCACGCGCCGCCGCGCCCGGCGCACCGCGCTCGGCTCGGCCGTGAACGTCCAGTGGGCGGTGCTGCCCTCCGGAAGGCCGCCGAGCCGGGCCATCAGCAGGGCCACGTCGTCGGGTTCACGGCCCTGGGCGAGGGTGGCCAGCAGGTCGTCGCAGGCCTCCTCCAGCGAGCGCAGGGGACGCCGGCCGAGCACCGAGCGGATCCGGTCCATACCGGTCCCGATGTCCTCGCCGCGCGCCTCGACCAGGCCGTCGGTGTAGAGCACCAGCACGGAGGAGTCGGGGACGTCCAGCTCGACCGACTCGAACTCCACGCCGCCCACGCCGAGCGGCACCCCCGCCGGGGAGTCCAGCAGCCGTGCCTCGCCCGCCCCGTGGGGCCGGGGTTCCACCAGTACCGGCGGCGGGTGCCCGGCGCGGGCCACGGCGAGCCGCCGGGTCGAGGGGTCGTAGACGGCGTAGACGCAGGTCGCGGTCCAGCCCTCGGCGGTGCCCGCGGCGAGGTCGTCCCCCAGGTCGTCGACCCGGCGCAGCAGTTCCTCCGGCGCCATCTCCAGGGCGGCCAGGGTCCGTACGGCGGTGCGCAGCCGGCCCATCGTGGCGGCCGCGCGCAGACCGTGGCCGATGACGTCCCCGACGACCAGCGCGACCCGGCCGCCGGCGAGCGGGATGACGTCGAACCAGTCGCCGCCCGCGGCCGCCCCGGTGCTGCCGGGCACATAGCGGAAGGCGAGGTCGACCCCGGGCGGCTCGGGCACGCTCCGCGGCAGCAGGCTGCGCTGCAGCATCAGGGCGCCCTCGCGTTCGCGGATGTAGAGGCGGGCGTTGTCCAGCGCGGCGGCGGAGCGGTCGCACAGCTCCATGGCGAGGGCGACGTCGTCCTCGTCGAAGGGTTCGCGCCCGCCGGCCCGGCTGACGACCAGCAGGCCGAGGACGATGCCGCGGGCCCGCAGGGGGGCCACCATCAGCGAGTGGATGCCCAGGTCCAGGGCGGCCTGCACCTTGGGGTCGCCGGGGAAGGTGGCGATGGTGTCGCGCAGTTCGTCGGCGCTGCGCACCAGCGCCGGCCGGGCGCTGTGGAGCACGGAGCCGAAGACGGACGCCCGGTCGACCTCGATGACCTTGCCGATGCCGAGCATCCGGTCGACGAGCGGGCCCTCCTTGATCGCTCCGATGCCGAGCTGGCGCATCCCGGTCCGCTCCCCGTACGGCGCGCCGGGCAGTTCCCCGCCGTCCGGGACGGCCGCGTGCAGGATCACCCCGCTGTAGTCGCCGAACCGCGGCACCACCGTGCGGGCCAGGCGCTCGGCGATCCGCCGCACGTCCAGCAGGTCCGCCAGGCGTGAGCCGACGTCGTTGAGCAACGCCAGCCGGCGCCGGTTGCGTTCGATCTTCTCGGCGCTCTGCTGCCGCTCCGTCACGTCCATCACGGTGCAGCTGATGCCCAGCACCCGGCCCGCCCGGTCCTCCAGCCGGTGGTAGGACACCGACCGCCAGCCGCCGGCCGGGCCCGGCACCACGACGTCGATGACCGCGCGCCCGGTGGCCAGCACGTGCCGCTGCAGGGTGGCGAGCTCCTCGGCGGCCTCGGCGGCCACGATCTCCTCGACACGGTGGCCGAGGGTCTCCTCGGCGGGGACGCCGTTCATCCGGGCGAGGGCCTCGTTGACCCGGACGTAGCGGAGCTCGGTATCGAAGATGGCGACGCCGAGGGGCGAGGAGTCGAAGAGCGAGTCCAGTGCCGCCAGGTCGTGCTCCATGCTGCGGATCCGGCTGGTCTCGGCGATCGACACCAGGACGAAGGGCCGCCCGTCGCCGTCCACGAGCAGCGACGCCCGCGCCTCGATCTGGACCCGGTGGCCGTCGCGGTGCCGGACCGAGAGGATGCCGTCCCAGCGGCCCGAGCGCAGCAGGTCGGCGAGGATGCGCTCGGCGGGGCCTGGCCGGGGCACGGAGGTCGCCCGCCGCGCGGCGGGCGGTGCCGCCCGCGGCCCGTCCTCCCCCGGGTCGATCAGTACGGAGACCCGGCGGCCGACGATGTGCTCGCCGGCCCAGCCGAGCATCTCCTCCGCCAGGGGGCTCCAGAGCAGGACGCGGCCGGAGGTGTCGAGCATGACGACGGCCAGCCGCAAGGTGTCGAGGAGCGTCCCGGACGCCGTGGTCCCTCCAGGCACCGGCTCGGCAGCGGGCCCGGGCTGGAGCCCGGCGTGGGCGCGCGCGTGCGCGGCCGCGGACTCAGGGTGTCCCGGGTCCTCGCCCTTCCCTGTGCCGCCCTCGCTCCCGCTCACGTGTGGGGACCCCAGACCATTGCGGGGCCACCGGCTGCCGGCCGGCGGACCATCGGTGGATCAATCCCCCCATACCCGATATTCCGCGCCGCGTATCCCGCCCGGGGGTGCCGCGGAGGCGTCGCGGAGGCGCCGCGGGGTGGTCCGCCCTTCGGGCGTAAAGACGCGGGCTGCGGACGGGAGGGGTGGAGGCGGGGCCCGCGTGGCAGTGTGCGGGTGGGTGCGTGGTCGGGGTTCAGGCTCCGGAGCGGGGTCCGTTGTTCATGGGCGCGGGTCTCGTTTCCGTCCGCGGGTATAGATGGCCGGTTGCGACGCCCACCGTTCGTGGGTGGCGCGCCTGCCGTAACCCGCGTCTGCGGGTGATTCCCCTTGTGGGCGACGGGCTTGGGGGTGACTTTGCGAGATCGGGCTCTGTTCCGCCGAACACAGTCGGCGAAAGCGGGCCCGATCTCCCCTGGCTCACAGATCGGGCTCTGTTCCGCCGAACATATCGGCGAAAGCGAGCCCGATGTCCCGCCAACCGCTCGACAGCACCTCGAAGCAGGCGCAGACGCCGGTGACGGCGGGCGCGCCCACCACCTGCAGTAGGCGTGGAAGCGGCCATCTATACCCGCGGACGGCAACGAGACCCCAGCCGCCGGACAGGGAACCCGCTCCGGCGCCTGAACCCCGACCACGCACCCACCCGCACACTGCCACGCGGGCCCCAGACCGGCACCCTCCCGTCCGCAGCCCGCCGCTGTGCGACCGAAGGGAGCGAGACGAACCCGCACCCGACCGCCCACCCCGCCCATCGACCCGATGCGCGCCGCGTGATCCGCGGTGCGTGATCCGCGGTGCGTGATCCGCGGTGCGGTCAGCCCGGGCCCGGACCCTCGGCCGCCCGGGCCGCCGCCCAGGTCGCCGCGGGGCGGTCCTGGTCGAGCCAGTCGACCTCGTCGAGGCGGTCGGGGGTGAGCCAGCGCAGCTCGTCGTGGTCCTCCAGCGGCAGGGGCTCGCCCGAGACGATGCGGGCGGTCCACACCTGCAGGACGTACCCCGGCTTGAGCGGCCACTCGCCGGGCACCCGCTCCAGGGCCTCGGCCTCCACGCCCAGTTCCTCGCGGAGCTCGCGCGCCAGGGCCTGCGGCGCGGTCTCACCGGGTTCGAGCTTGCCGCCCGGCAGCTCCCAGCGCCCCGCCAGCTCCGGGGGCGCGCTGCGCCGGGCCGCCAGCAGCCTGCCCCGGTCGAGCACGGCCGCGCCGACCACCACCGTCACGTCGCGCGTCGTCATGGGCGGCACCCTATCCGTGGCCCGCGGCTACGACGCGCGGCGGTCGATCCGCTCGATGAGGTAGAGCTGCTTGTGGCCGCGTGCGTCCAGGGTGTCGGCGACGCGCTCGGCCTCCTGCCGGGTGGCGTAGCGGCCGACGCGGTAGCGGTTGCCGTTGTCGTCCTGACGTATGACGACCCAGACCAGCTCGCTCATCGGATCTCCTCCAGGTGCGCCACGTTGGCCCGGTCGTCGTCCTCGCCGCTCGGGGCGCCGGCGAACCAGGCGTCCAGGATCTCCTTGAGCAGGGGCTCGCTGGTCAGGCGCAGGCTCAGGGCGAGCGCGTTGGCGTCGTTCCACGTGCGGGCGCCGTCTGCGGAGTACGCGTCGACGCACAGGGCGGCGCGCACGCCGGGCACCTTGTTGGCCGCGATGGAGGCGCCCGTGCCCGTCCAGCAGCACACGACGGCCTGGTCGGCCCGGCCCTCCGCCAGATCCCGGGCGGCGCTCTCGGCGCTCCAGGCCCAGTCCTTGCGGTCGCCCGCGCGAAGCGCGCCGTAGGCGGTGACGGTGTGTCCGCGGCGGCGCAGTTCGTCGACGACCAGCCGCGCGACCGGCTCGTCCATGTCCGAGGAAACGGCGATGCGCATATGCCGGAGCCTACGCCCGAACGTGACGCGCCGGACACGTTCGGGCAGTATTCGACTCGATCGGGCCATGTTCGAATGGGAGTTGACTCAGAAGGGACTCTCTCGCGAGCCCCCCGTGCCTCGGTGTGCGCCCCGGCGCCGCCCCCACGGACCGCGCCCCCTCGGCGCCGCCGGAATCCCCCGCTCACCAGCGGGGTTGCCGGTGTGCGCGGCGCGGCGGCCGGCACCCGGACCGGGGCACCGCGGACGGTCCGGCGGGCGGTCCGGGCCCCGTGGACCGGGTGGCGCGCGCGTCAGGGCCGTTCGCACGCCGTCTCGCGGACCGCTCAGGTGTACGCGGGCGCGGGCTCCGCGGCGCCGGCGTACGCCCGGGATCCGGTGGCTGGGGAAGCCCGCGCACAGCACCGGCATGACGGAGGCTCAGCCCGGCGGCCGCGGCGGCCGCGGCGGCCCCGGGGTCCCGGCGAGATCGGCGATGGCGGCCGCGATCCGGGCGGCACGGCGCCGCCCGGTCTCCCCGGCCGCGCCTCAGGCAGCGGTCACTTGACCGGCATCCGGTACGACACGCGGTAGCGGTCGGCCGGGATGACGATGTCGGCCGTCTCCACGGGCAGCCCCGACGCGTAGTACGTACGGCGGATCTCGATGACCACATGCCCGGGCACCCCGCCCAGGACCGCCGTCTCCTCCGCGAGGCCGGGCCGCGCGCCGACGTCCTCGGCCACGTTGTCCACCACGATGTCGAGCGCCGCCATGCGCTCCACCACGCCCTGCCCGGCCAGGGGGCCCTCCTCCGGCAGCAGCACCGGCGAGCGCCCGGTCACCGACAGCGGCTCCCAGGAGGTGGCGAGCATCATCGGCTCGCCCTCCGCCCGGTAGAGGTAGCGCGTGCGCATCACCCGGTCGCCGGGCTTGACGCCCAGCCGCTCGGCGATCCGCGCACTGGCCGAGTCCTGGAAGCTGTTCGACTCCCAGGTGCCCTTGAAGCCCTCGTCGGCCTGCTCCTGCCGGAACGGCGTCGCCTGGCCGCTGCCCGGCCGGTAGCCCGTGCGCACGATCAGCCGCGGGTCGGGGCGCTCGCGCACATACGTCCCCGATCCGGAACGGCCCTCCACGAAGCCCTCGGCCATCAGCACCTTGCGGGCTTCCAGGGCGACGGTGTCCGAGACCCCGTACTCCGCGCGGATGCGCGCCTGGGAGGGCAGGCGGGTGTGGGGAGGGAGGCTGCCGTCGAGGATCTTCCGGCGGAGATCCTCGGCGACGCGCAGGTACGCGGGCTGTTCACCGAAAGGCACGTGCCCCTCCCTCGGATTGACTGTGTGCAACAGCTTGACAACTCAGGGTTGCCACCCGCAAGCCTTCCCCAAGGCTTTACCTCCATCGCGTCACCCGGGCAGCAGATCGAAGGCCGCCAGCACCACCCGGGCGTGCTGCTCCGCCTGGTGGCGCACCGGGATCCAGCGGGCCCGGTGGGCGGTCTCATACGCGTCGCACCAGTCGACGACCAGGCGCTCCAGCAGCTCCCGCACGCCCGCCAGGGGCGCCGGCGCCGCGTCCACGGTACGGGCCGCCCGCAGCAGCATCGCGGCGGCGCGCAGCGGCAGTCGCTGCGCGTAGATCTCGACGCTGCTCACCCGGGCCCGGGTCATCGGGGGCAGCGGCGGCGCGGCCGTCGTGCGCAGCGCCGGGTCCCAGTCGGCGGCGAGCGCCGGACCGACCGCGACGATCTCCTGCGCGGCGCGCAGCAACGGGCCGCCGTCCCCGGGCAGATAGGGACGCACCTCCCCGATCAGCCCGCCGACCGTGAGGCTGGCCCGGCGCAGCGCCACCCCCGCGGTGCGCAGCGCTCCGTCGGCGCCCGGGTGCGGTGAGGTGTCGGCCGCGCGGTCGCACGCCCACATGGGCACCTCGGCGATCGCGGTGACGCCGCCGTACCGGTGGGCGTACGTCCAGGTGGAGTTGGAGGCGTCCTCGCGCGGGCCGCCGGGCGGCGGCAGCACGTACACGCCGGGGCCGGGGCTCGGCCAGTGGAAGGCGTCGGACGAACCGGCCTCCAGCGGGATGTCGAACTCGGCGGCGGACTTGGCGATCCGCTCGGCGAGCCGCGGGATGTCCCGGGTCACCTGGATGAAGCTGCCCCCGACGTCGATGCCGTGCAGCGAGCAGTGCAGCACCGGCCGCAGCTCGTCGATGACCGAGATCAGCGCGCGGGTCTCGGGCAGCACCCCGTCCATCCTGCCGTCGTCCGGCAGCCACTCGGGCTGTTCGGCGGCGCGCGGGCGGAAGAAGTGCCGGTAGTGGCCGAGCATGGTGAACCGGCCGTCCGGGACGGCCTCGTTGAGCCGGGCGCCGTCCGGGTCCGCGCAGAGCAGGAAGTGCCAGGACGTGTCGACGCCGTCGCGCAGCACGGGGTCGGCGGTGACCCGCCGGGCCAGCAGCAGCGCGGTGGCCCCGCCGACCATCTCGTTGGCGTGCGGGCCGGCCACCACCAGGACGTTGCGCGACCCGTGGCCGACGGAGAGCAGCAGCAGCGGCTCCCCGGCCCGGGACAGTCCCACCGTGCGCAGCCGGCACACGTCGGGCCGGCGCAGTGCCAGGGCCCTGGCCGCCGCGGCGACCTCGTCCACGGTCGGGTAGCGCTCGCCGACCACGGTCTCCCCCGGAGATGTCATGCAGCCCCCCGCATCGGTCCCAACGGTCAGGTTCGGATTGTTCCAATCCGTACTGACCCGGGGCTAGAGCGCGTAAGGGGCCGTCCGGCCCCTATACGACGGAGGGGTACGGCCGCGACGGCGGCCGTACCCCTCCTCCGCTCTGCGGGTGTCAGTGCCGGCGGGCGGCCTGACGGCGACGGGTCGCGAGGACCACACCGCCACCGGCGGCCAGCAGCACGGCCGCGACGGCCGCGAGCGTGCCGACGTTGCCGCCACCGGTCTCGGCGAGGTCACCGGAGCCGCCGTTGGGGGACTCGGAGGTCTCGGCCTCGACGGACCCGGACGGCGACGCGGACGCGGACGCGGAGGCCGACTCCGAGGCCGGGGCGGTGGCCGAGGGGGTCTCGGTCGCGGCGGGGGTGGTCTCCTCGCCGGCCGGGGTGGTCTCGTCACCGGCGGGGGTGGTCTCGTCGTCCGACGGGGTGGTCGGGGTGGAGGTGGCCGGGGTGGTCGGGACGGTCTGCGTGGTGCAGTCCTTCGTGCCGCCGTTCCACCAGGCGATCTTCTTGTCGCCGATGACCGCGTGGTTCGGGCCCTCGGGCAGGTCGCCGTGCTCGTAGCCGTCGTTGGCGTCCAGGACGCCGTCGTACTTCGTGTTGCCGTAGTAGAGGTCGACCTGCGCGAAGCAGGTGACGTCCGGCACCGCCACGTCGAGCGTGTCGGTCCCCCGGTCGATCTTCACGGTGTCCCAGTCGTGGAAGACCTGCTTGCCGGAGGTCTGGAAGGTGGGGCCGTGGGTGCGGTACGTGGCGAGGGAGACGGTGCAGGACGAGGAGCCGTCCGCGACCCGGACCTTGACGTGGACCTTGCCGTCCTCGCCGGGCTTCAGGTTCACGTCGTCGACCTTGACCGACGAGTACCAGGCCGTACCGTCGAGCGAGAACTCGCAGCGGTCGGTGGTGGTCTTGGTGCCGCCGCCCTGTCCGGGCTTGTATCCGTGGTGGCCGCCCTTGTCCCAGCCCTTGCCGCCCGGGCAGTTGCCGGCCCAGGCGGAGGTGGCCCCCATGGCGGAGAGGGCGACGGCCGCGGCGCTCACGCCCAGCAGCCGTCCGACGGTGACACGTCGCGATATGGACATGCAGAACCCAATCTTGGCGTTGCGTAGCCCGGTCCACGCGACTGACGGCAGCCCTCCCCGTATGTGAGCAGGCCGAGGCGTCACCGGGCGAGTGGTCGAAGTGCACACGGGGCTCATCGGCCCCAGTGGCACCACGCATCGTCGTGGGTCTGTCAATGGGCTGTCAACCTGGGGCGGTGCAAAGCCTCGTGAACGGAGGTTTCGATCCGGCCCACCGCGGTCATCGCCCCGAACGCCAGCACCCGCACCAGGTCGGCGTCGTACGGGTCGGGGTCGGCGGTGCGCCAGGCCTCGGCGTCCGCCTGCGTGATCCGGTACGGGGCGAGAGCGGCGAGCAACGCCAGCCGGGCGGCGGGGCGTTCGGCGGCCGGGACCCCGGCGAGCGGCACGGCGGTCCAGTCGCCGCCGAGCGGCGGATGCGTGCCGTCCCAGGCGTCGACAGCGGCCACGACCGCCTCGCGGGCCGCCTCGCCGACCCGTTGCGCGCCCACGGCGGCGGCCCGCCGCAGCGCGGCGAAGGCGGTGCCCACCGGAGCGTCCGCGGCCCACTCCGGCGTCGGCCCGACCGGTCCGCGCAGCAGCGGCAGACTGGCGCCGGCCGGCAGCGACTTGCGGACGGTACGGGCCAGCGCCCGGCCGCCGAGGCTGCGCACCAGGCGCAGCCGCTGCAGCCCGCCGGGGAGCATGTCCTCGGTCAGCAGGGCGGACACCATGCGGTTGACGAAGTGGAAGGCCAGCGCGGTGCCGACGAACTCCGGGGCGTGCGCCGGGGCGAAGGGACGCGCCGCCGCCCCTGGCCCACCGGGGATCGCGGTCGCCCTGCCCCAGGCCACCATCGCGGCCCGCGCGGGGTCGTCGGGTGTGCCGCCGCGGGCGACCGTCTCGGCGAGCCGGTGGTCACCGGTGGCGTGCAGCAGGACGGTGTGCGCGTCCACGCAGAACGGGCAGCGGTTCGCCGCCGACACCCCCAGGGCGACCAGCTCCTTGTCGGTGCGCGAGGCGCGGCCGGCCAGCAGCGACTCCCGCAGCACGGCCCAGGTCGCCGCCAGCAGGTCGGGGGCCGCGGACAGCGCCACGAAGGTGGGTGCGCGCCCGATGCCGAAGTCGGCGGCCAGCTGGGCGTAGACCTCGGCGGTCCGGCCCGTGGCGTCGCCGGGCGGCGCGGGAGTGGTGAGACGGAAAGGCGTGGCCATGGCCGGGCCTCCTCGCTGACGGCTTCTGGACGAACGGCGTTCTCGACCGCTCGATCCTGGCCGCCGCGGGGTGTCCGGGTCGTCGTACGGGGGAAGTGAGCCGCCTCTGCTCCGGTGGCCGGGGCCGCGGGCGGGACTACTCCGCCGGGAGTAGCCCCGGAGCCGTCTTCGGGGAGGACGTGCCGCCCCGCGGGGCGGCGTAGGGTGCCCGCATGGGTGGCACGCTGATCGGGCGTCAGGGGTGGGCCGGGCTGCGGGGGTGGCGGGGCGCCGCCTTCGACGGGGCGCTGGGCGCGGTCCTGGCCGCCGACGTCCTGCTGCTGCCCGGGGTGCCGCGGCCCTCCGGCGCCCTCGACCTCGCGCTCGCCCTGGTGGGTGCGCTGGCGGTGGCCGGGAGCCGCCGCCGGCCCACGGCGGCACTCCTGCTCTGCACCGGCTGCATGCTGGCGTACGCGCTGCGGGTGCACCCCGGGCCCTCGGCGGCCTTCCCCGTACTGGTCGCGGTGCACATGGCGGTCAGGGCCGGCGGGAAGCGGCTGCCGGTACAGCTGTCGGCCCTGGCCTTCCTGGCCGGCTACCTCGCCTCCGGGCAGCCCGCGCCGACGGCGGCGCAGTCCACCGCCCTGCTGCTCGGCTGGTTCCTGGCCTCGGTCGCCATGGCGGTGGTGAGCCGGCACCGGCGGGCGTATCTGGAGCAGCTGGAGCGACGCGCACTGGACGCCGAACGCACCCGGGAGGAGGCCGCGCTGCGCCGGGCCGGTGAGGAACGGCTGCGGATCGCCCGGGAGTTGCACGACTCGCTCACCCACAGCATCTCGATCATCAAGCTGCAGGCCGGCGTCGCCGTCCACCTGGCCCGCAAGCGCGGCGAGGAGGTGCCCGAGGCGCTGCTGGCGATCCAGGAGGCGAGCGGCGAGGCGATGCGGGAGCTGCGCGCGACCCTGGAGGTGCTGCGCGGTACCGGCGGCGGCTACGGCCTGGACCGGATCGAGGACCTGGTGGAGCGCTCCCGCACGGCCGGGCTGCCGACCAGCGTCACGGTCACCGGACGCGAACGCCCGCTGGCCGACGGCGTCGACCGGGCCGCCTACCGCATCGTCCAGGAGGCCCTCACCAACGTCACCCGGCACGCCGGGCCGCAGCCGCGCGCCGCCGTCCGCATCGAGTACGGCGACCGGGAACTGGTCGTCCAGATCGACGACGACGGCACGGCCTCCCCCGGGGACGGCCCGGTGCCCGGGGTCGGGCTGACCGGGATGCGGGAGCGGGTGAGCGCGCTCGGCGGGCGGCTGAGGACCGGGCCGCGCCCCGAGGGCGGCTTCACCGTACGGGCCGAACTCCCCCTGGAAGCGCTGCCGTCGGCCGGGGCCCGGGCCGAGGGCGATCCGGCCGGGGTGCCGCTGGAGGGTGTGTCGTGATCCGCGTGCTGATCGTCGACGACCAGGCGCTGATGCGGGCCGGCTTCCGCGCCCTCCTCGACGCCGAGGAGGGCATCGAGGTCGTGGCCGAGGCGGGCGACGGGCAGCAGGGCGTCGAACTCGCCCGGCGTCATGTGCCCGACGTCGTCCTCCTCGACGTCCAGATGCCGGTGCTCGACGGGATCGGCGCGACCCGGCTGATCGCCGCCGACCCGCGGCTGGCCGGGGTGCACGTGGTCATCCTGACCAACTACGGCCTGGACGAGTACGTCTTCGACGCGCTGCGCGCCGGGGCCAGCGGCTTCCTGCTGAAGGACACCGAGCCCGCCGACCTCGTCCAGGCCATCCACGTCGCCGAACGCGGCGACGCCCTGCTCTCGCCCGCCATCACCCGCAGACTGATCGGCGAGTTCGTCTCCCGGCCGCCGGACGCCACGCACGCGGCGGGCCTGGAGGCGCTGACCAACCGGGAGCGCGAGGTGCTCGCGCTCGTCGCCCGGGGGCTCAGCAACGACGAGGTCGCCGAGCGCATGGTCATCAGCCCGCTGACCGCCAAGACCCACGTCAGCCGGGCCATGACCAAGCTGGGCGCCCGCGACCGCGCCCAACTGGTCGTCTACGCCTACGAGTCCGGGCTGATCACACCGAAGGGTTCGCCGCCGCGACCCTCGTGGCCAGCCCCAGCGCCTCGCGTGCCCTGACCGCGTGGTCGCGGCCGGTGTGGGAGTCCGCGGCCTCGTAGTGCTCGTAGAACGCGTCGGCGTCCTCCGCCGCGGCGGCCTTCTCCCAGTGCGTGCGCGCCCTCCCGGCCTCCGCCACGAGCGCGGTGACCGCTTTCCCGGCGTCGGCCGGCCATCTGTGGCCGTCGAGCGCGCGGGCCTCCTCGGCCAGGGCGCGCGTGACCTCTCCCGCCCACTTCCGATAGCCCTCGAGGTCGTCCTCGACGTGCTCCGTGTCCGGCCCGGCGGCCATGGCCTCCTCCCGGGCGTTGACGGCCTCCAGATAGGCGACCTGGTGGGGGTCAAGCATGCTCGCGTCCTGCCGCAGCGAGCCCTCGAGAGTGCCCTGCTCCTTGCCGAAGACACAGGTCACGTCGCGGTCGCCGTGCTTCCAGCTTTTCCGGTCCGGTGAGTAGTAGTAGACCTTGACGTCCGCCGGCACCGCCCAGGTGTCCATGGCGTAGCCGTCGGCCAGGCCCCGGCAGCGGTCCTCCACGAGGTCCCGGAGCACCGCGTCGCCGGGGAAACCCCCGCTTTGGTCCAGCCGGAAGACCCCGACCACCTCGCCGGCGTGCTCCGCCGCGCAGGGCACGGACTCCATGGCGCCGGTCGCACGCTCCAGGCCGCCGCCGGGAACCTCGAAGCAGTCGCCCTCGTCGAGCGAGAGGCCGCCGCGGTCCGACGCCCCGCCCCCCGCGCCCTGCTTGAAGTCCGTCAGGAGGCCCCCTCCCCCGATGAGCACGACGCCGCAGACCAGCGTGCCGATGAGCGACAGCACCAGGCCGGTCTGGGCCATCCGCCTGCCGCGCGCGCCCGTCCGGTTGATCTGCGTCAGCGCGATGGCCCCCAGGACGACGCCGACCAGCGGGACCATGCACAGCAGGAGCCCGGACAGCAGCGCCGCGATCGCGAACCCGTTCAGCGGCGGTCGCCGCGACCCGGGCGGGAGCGACGGCGGCTGGGGGTGGTACGGATACGGCGGCGGCTGCACGAACGGCTCCTCGGGGACGGTCGGCGTGGCGAACAGCCGCGCGAATATATCCCGAACCGTTCCCCGCGCGGTCGGCGGCCGCCGTTACGCTTGCCGCGGCCGGGTACAGACGCCCGAGGGGGGGAGCCACGATGTCCGCAGCCGCGGCCGAACAGGCATGGGACCGCATCGACGTGTGGCTTGCCGCCCACGCCCCGGCGACCTTCGCCCTGCTCCGCCCGCCCGCGTCGGAAGAGGAGGTCGCCGCGGTGCAGCGGCGCATGGGCATCACCTTCCCGCCGGACCTGGTGGCCACCCTGCGCCGGCACGACGGGGCGGCCGGGGATTTCTCCCTGCCGACGCAGGACCGCCTGCTCGGCACAGGCGGGTGCGAGGAGCGGTCCGGGTTCCTGCGCGGCATGCTGACCGAGGTACTCGACGAGGACGCGGACGACGAGGAGGACGACGGCGCCTACTGGCACCGGCACTTCGTGCAGTTCGCCTCCTACGTCATCACCGCGGACGGCCTGACCGTGGACTGCCGTCCCGGCCCGTCCTTCGGCGCGGTCGGCCGCTTCTTCGACGAGTCCGGCACGGACTTCGGCCATGCCCCGTCGCTGGGTGCGTACCTGAGCGACGTGGCGGACAGCCTGGAGCGCGGGCTGCCCTTCCAGGGCGGCCGGACCTGGCCCGTCGTCAACGACGGCATCCTGGAGTGGGACGACTCCGAGCGCGCCCACCCCGCGTGGGGCGATCCGTCGGACCCGCTGCCCTCCGCCGACGACGCCTCACTGCCGCCGTTGCCGCCGAGCGGCTCCGCGGAGCCGCTGCGTGCCGTCCACGTGCGCAGGCTGGGCGCTCTCGGCGCGCTGGTGGCCACGCTGCCGCGCGGGACGGTCGCCACCGCCGCGGCCCGCCAGATGCGGCGGCTGGCCGACGAGACGGGCCTCGCCCGGTACCCCGAGGTCGCCGCGGCCCTGGACGCCCTCGGCGGCGGCCGGCCCGTCGGACTCACCGGGACCGGTCCGCTCGGGCTCAGGCTGCGCCAGGTCCGCCGCGAGGCGTCCGCCCACCACGACGGCGTCCGCGGGCAGGCCGTGCTGTGCCTCGTACTGCTCCTCACCGACCTGCCGCACCGGGCGCTGGTGAGGACGGCCGACGTCCGTTCCCGGATCTCCCCCGGCTGGCGCGCCGCGCTTCACGCCGACCTCGGCTGCCCTCCGCTGCCGCCGGAGCCGGACGACGCCTTCTGGGCGGCAGTGGACAACCCCGCGATCGACGCGGGCGGTCAGGGGACGGGCGCATGACGGCACGACGGACGGTACTGGCCGCGGGTGCGGCACTGCTCGCGACCGGGTGCGCCTCACGGCGTCCGGAGGCGGAGCGGCGCAAGGCCGCGGAGGGGCCGGTGCGAACCGACGCCGCCCCGCTGGAACGGCGGTTCCCGCTGCTGGGGCGGCTCCACGGCGCCCACTGGCTGGGGTACGACCTCGTGGGCGGCAACGACGGGAGGTGGGTTCCCGGTCCGTCCGACATCCGGGTGGTCGGCGTCGCCGCCCTCGTCGACGGCCGGTTCGCCGCGCTCACCGCCCGCCACGCCTTCAGCCCGGCGCACCTGCCCGTACTCCCGGACCGGCTCGCCGGCTTCCTCCCGGCGGACGCGCGGTGGCTGCGGAGCGGCTCCTTCGACACCGAGATCACCGCGGACGCCTACAGCGGCTCCTTCTTCCTGTCCGAGGCCCGGGGGCTGGTCTGCTTCGACAGCGTCAACCCCGTGGCCGCCGCCCCGTCCCCGTAGACCGGGTCGCCCGCCGAGGGGGCCGGTGCGTCAGGACGACGTGCAGAGCGTCTTCTCCAGCACCTCGTTGATGGCCTTCGCCTGTTCCTCGGTGATCCGGTGGCCGGCGCCGCCGAAGCGCGACTGGGCGGCGGCCACCGCGTTGCCGCCGCCGGTGATGGTGGCGCACTGCTGGCGCGCGTTGCCGACGGCCTTGTCCGCGTCGGCGGCCAGCGCCGGGTCGAGGGCCTTGAGCGCCGCGAGGAGCGCGGCACGCTTGGCCCCGGTCGGCTCCTCGGGGATGCCCTCGCCGATGTCCGGCACCTTCGAACCGGACGCCTCGACGGACGGCGTGGCACCTCCGTCGGGCTTGCCGCTGGACTCGTCGGTGCCGGAGCTGCAGGCGGGGACCGCGAGGAGCACGGCCGCGATGAGCATTCCGGCGCTGAGGCGTGTACGCATGCCCGCCATGGTGGCGCCCGGCGCCCCCGGCTCCGGCCGGTGCGCGGTTTCCGTCGCCGTGCTGTGACCTACGGGACGACGAAGGGCCGGACCCCGGAAGGCCCGGCCCGCACGTCGCAGGGGATGTGGGATCCGCTGTCGAATCACACGTTGAAGCGGAACTCCACGACGTCGCCGTCCTGCATGACGTAGTCCTTGCCCTCCATGCGGGCCTTGCCCTTGGCGCGGGCCTCGGGGATGGAACCGCACTCCACCAGGTCGCCGAAGGAGACGATCTCCGCCTTGATGAAGCCCTTCTGGAAGTCGGTGTGGATGACACCGGCGGCCTCGGGGGCGGTGGCGCCCTTCTTGATCGTCCAGGCGCGGGCCTCCTTGGGGCCCGCGGTCAGGTAGGTCTGCAGACCGAGGGTGTCGAAGCCGACCCGGGCGAGCGTGGCGAGGCCGGGCTCCTCCTGGCCCATGGACTGCAGCAGCTCGAGGGCCTCCTCGTCGTCCAGCTCGATCAGCTCGGACTCGATCTTGGCGTTGAGGAAGATCGCCTCGGCCGGGGCGACCAGGGCGCGCTGCTCGGCCTTGAAGGCGTCGTCGGTCAGCTCGTCCTCGTCGACGTTGAAGACGTAGAGGAAGGGCTTGGTGGTCAGCAGGTGCAGCTCGTGCAGGAGGCCGGCCTTCTCCGTGCCGGCGGTGATGCCGGCGGAGAACAGGGTGCGGCCGTCCTCGAGGATCTGCTGGGCCTCCTGGACGGCGGCGAGCACCGCCGCCTTCTCCTTCTGCAGGCGCGCGTCCTTGGTCAGCCGCGGCAGGACCTTCTCGATGGTCTGCAGGTCGGCGAGGATCAGCTCGGTGTTGATCGTCTCGATGTCGTCCTTGGGGGACACCTTGCCGTCGACGTGGACCACGTCCGGGTCGACGAAGGCCCGGATGACCTGGCAGATCGCGTCGGACTCGCGGATGTTCGCGAGGAACTTGTTGCCCAGGCCGGCGCCCTCGCTGGCGCCGCGGACGATGCCCGCGATGTCGACGAAGTCGACGGTCGCCGGGAGCTTGCGCTGCGAGTCGAAGATCTCGGCGAGCTTGTCCAGGCGGGGGTCCGGGACGCCGACGACACCGACGTTGGGCTCGATCGTGGCGAACGGGTAGTTGGCCGCCAGCACGTCGTTCTTGGTCAAGGCGTTGAACAGGGTCGACTTGCCGACGTTCGGCAGGCCGACGATTCCGATCGTGAGCGACACGTGGCGACTTCCCGTAGCGAGAGGTGGGTGGAAGGGCCGCCACGCCCGGGCGGGGCGATCGGCGGACCGATCCACCAGTCTACGGAACGGACGGGCCCCCGGACCGGCCGCGGCCCCCGGCTGCCCCCTGAGGCGGTGAAAAGTCGTGTCCTGCCCCCGTTTTCACCCTCCTCGGCGCCTACGTTGGGTGCGTGGAGCAACACAGTGCGCGCACACCCCACAAGAACGGCGGTGCCCCCTCCGCAGCCTCCCGGCTGCCGCGGCCCGTACGCCCGCAGCGCCGCCCGCAGGGCGCGACGGCCGTCCGGGGCGGCCTGCCGCGCGGGCCGCTGCTGCTGCGGGTGGCGCGGTTGCGGCGGACGGAGCCCCGGCTGACCGGTCTGGGCACGGGCGTGTTCATCACGCTGACCGCGCTCGCCGGCGGTGCCGCGGACTCGCTGATCACAGGCGAGCCGGGGCTCCTCTTCGGGGTCGTCTTCCTGCTGGCCTGCATCGCCGCCGGCCTCTTCGTACGGCCCTACGACCTGTCGGCGGCGCCGGTCAGCGCGCCCATCGCCTTCACCCTCGCCCTGGCCGTGACGGCCGACGGCGACAGCGGGGGCTTCACGGGCCATCTGATGGGCCTGCTGACCGGTCTCGCCACCCAGACCGGCTGGCTGTACGGGGGCACGGTCTGCGCCGCGCTGATCGCGGCCGCACGGAAGGTGGCCTATGTGATGCGCGAACGGCGCCGCTGAGCGCCGCCCGCGCCGGATACAGCGCCGGCCACCACCGTCGGACGTCGCCATTGCGTCGCCGGCGGTGGTGGCCGTTGCCCTGTCGTCGTCAGGAGCGGGTCGCGGCGGCGGCCATGCCCGCGCCCACGATGCCCGCGTTGTTCTGGAGCGCCGCCGGGACGATCTCGGCCCTGATCCCGGTCAGCAGGGGCAGGAACTTGTCGGCCTTGCGGCTCACCCCGCCGCCGAGGATGAACAGCTCGGGCGAGAACAGCATCTCGACGTGGGCCAGGTACTTGTGCAGGCGCCTGGCCCAGTGCTCCCAGGTGAGGCCCTCGTCGTCCTTGACCTTGGTGGAGGCCCGCTTCTCGGCGTCGTGGCCGTTCAGCTCCAGGTGGCCGAACTCGGTGTTGGGCACCAGCCTGCCGTCGATGAACAGGGCGCTGCCGATGCCGGTGCCGAGGGTGAGCACGATGACCGTGCCCTTGCGGTCGCGGCCTGCCCCGTACTCCATCTCCGCCAGGCCCGCGGCGTCCGCGTCGTTGAGCAGCGTCACCGCGCAGCCGACCTTCTGCGACAGGAGCCCGGCGGCGTCCATGTCGATCCAGCCCTTGTCGACGTTGGCCGCGGTCCGCGTCATGCCGTGGGTCACCACTCCGGGGAACGTCGCCCCTACCGGGCCCGTCCAGCCGAAGTGGTCGACGACCTCCTTGACGCACTCCGCGACGGCGTCAGGGGTCGCGGGATGCGGAGTGAGCACTTTGAAGCGCTCCTCCGCCAGATCGCCACGCCCGAGATCGACCGGGGCGCCCTTGATGCCCGATCCGCCGATGTCCACACCGAAAACGCTCATGCCCCAACGCTACGACGTGGCACCGTCGGTCACCCCTCGGAGGTACCGCCCCGCATCAGCTCGGCGGCCTCGGCGCGCAGGTCCCGGCGGAGCTCCTTCGGCAGCGAGAAGGTGATCGACTCCTCGGCGGCCTTGACGATCTCCACGTCCTCGAAGCCCCGGGCCGAGAGCCACTCCAGCACCTGCTCGACGAGCACCTCGGGCACGGAGGCCCCGGAGGTGAGGCCGACCGTGGAGACGCCCTCCAGCCAGGCCTCGTCGATCTCGTCGGCGAAGTCCACCAGGTACGCCGCGCGGGCACCGGCCAGCTTGGCGACCTCCACCAGGCGCACGGAGTTCGAGGAGTTGCGCGAGCCGACGACGATGACGAGGTCCGCCTCGGCACCCATCTGCTTCACGGCGAGCTGGCGGTTCTGCGTGGCGTAGCAGATGTCGTCGCTGGGCGGCGAGATCATCTGCGGGAACTTCTCCTTGAGGGCGTCGACGGTCTCCATCGTCTCGTCGACGGAGAGCGTGGTCTGGGAGAGCCAGACGACCTTCGACGGGTCGCGGACCTCGACCTTGGCGACATCGGCGGGTCCGTCGACCAGCGTGATGTGCTCGGGGGCCTCGCCGGAGGTGCCGATGACCTCCTCGTGGCCCTCGTGGCCGATCAGGAGGATGTCGAAGTCCTCCTTGGCGAACCGCACGGCCTCCTTGTGGACCTTGGTGACCAGCGGGCACGTCGCGTCGATCGTGGCGAGCCGGCCCTTGGCGGCCTCCTCGTGGACGACCGGGGCGACGCCGTGCGCGGAGAACATGACGATCGACCCCTCGGGCACCTCCTCCGTCTGCTCGACGAAGATCGCGCCCTTCCGCTCCAGGGTCTGCACGACGTACTTGTTGTGGACGATCTCGTGGCGGACGTAGATCGGGGCCCCGTACTGCTCCAGGGCCTTCTCGACGGCGATCACGGCACGGTCCACACCCGCGCAGTAGCCTCGCGGGGCGGCGAGCAGGACGCGGCGGGAAGTCGTAGCGGTCATGCGCCCATCGTACGGGCCCCGGCAGGGGCCCGAGCGCTGCCCCGGGTGATCCACCGGGGGGTCGCGGAGGCGCTTCCGGAGCGCCGCGGGGCGCGCGGGAGCGGCCCCCCGGCCACGCGGACCGGGCGGGGACGGCGGAACGGATGCGCGGGCCTCAGCGGCAGCGCCGCGGACCCCGTGCGGCACGGCGCGCGGCGAGCGCCCATCCCGTCGCGAGCGCGGCGCCCGCGAGGGGCAGGCAGCTGAAGCAGCCGCAGCCGGGACCGTAGCGGCCGACGCGGAAACCGGCGTTGACGCGCGGCGGGCGTTCGGACGGGGGGTAGCCGTACCGGCGGGGTCGGCGCATGGGGACCTCCCAGGACCTACCGGTGACACCGGAGACACCGGAGACGGCGACGACAGTGGGCCACCTCCAGCGTGCCCGGCCGCGCGGCTGGCCGACAGCGGGGCGCGCCATTCGGGTCGGGCGCCGCGCGGACCCCGGGGCCGGCCGGCCCCGGCGGGAGGGGCGTCACTGTCCGTGGCGGGGGCTAGTCTCGGCGTATGGCTGTGAACACGTCCGCGGAGACGCCGATCCCGGTCGGCGAGGTGTCCCGGCTGATCGGCGGGTGGATCGACCGGCTCGGCCCGGTGTGGGTCGAGGGGCAGATCACCCAGTTGTCACGGCGCCCGGGTGCGGGCGTGGTGTTCCTGACGCTGCGCGATCCGTCGTACGACATCTCGCTCAGCGTGACCTGCCGCCGTGCGGACTTCGACGCGTTCGACGGCGCGGTCGGCGAGGGCGCGCGGGTCGTGGTGCACGCCAGGCCGGAGTGGTACGCGCCGCGCGGCCAGTTGTCGCTGCGGGCGGCGGAGATCCGTCCGATAGGCGTCGGCGATCTGCTGCTGCGGCTGGAGCAGCTGAAGAAGCGGCTGGCGGGCGAGGGGCTGTTCGCGCCGGCGCGCAAGCGGCCGCTGCCGTTCCTGCCGCAGCTGATCGGGCTGGTCTGCGGCCGGGCCTCGGCCGCGGAGCGGGATGTGCTGGAGAACGCGCGGCTGCGCTGGCCCGCGGTCCGCTTCGAGGTGCGCAACGTGCCCGTCCAGGGGGCGTATGCGGTGCCGCAGGTGATCGAGGCGGTCCGCGGTCTGGACGCCCACCCCGAGGTCGACGTGATCATCGTGGCGCGCGGCGGGGGCAGCGTGGAGGATCTGCTGCCCTTCTCGGACGAGCGGCTGGTGCGGGCGGTCGCGGAGTGCCGTACGCCCGTGGTGTCGGCGATCGGGCATGAGCCGGACACCCCGCTGCTGGACCTGGTGGCCGATCTGCGCGCCTCGACGCCGACGGACGCGGCCAAGCGGGTCGTGCCGGACGTGGGCGAGGAGCTGGCCCGGGTCGAGCAGTTGCGCCTGCGCTCGCTGCGGGTGATGCGCGGGCTGCTGGACCGGGAGGAGCGGGGCCTGGCCGCCGCGGTGAGCCGGCCCTGCATGGCACGCCCGCATCTGATGGTGGCCGAGCGCGAGGAGCAGGTCGCGGCCCTGCTGGAGCGCTCCCGCCGCCATCTGCGGCACCGTCTGGACCGCGCGGACGACGAGCTGTCGCACACCCGGGCGCGGGTCCTGGCGCTCTCGCCCGCCGCCACGCTGCAGCGCGGGTACGCGGTGCTGCAGCGCGAGGACGGGCAGGTCGTGCGCGCCGCCGGCGAGGTGGCCGAGGAGGAGAAGCTGCGGGCCCGGGTGGCCGAGGGCGAGTTCACCGTCCGCGTCACGCGCTGACCCCGCCGCAATCCGTGTCCCGCGCCTCGGCGCGGGCCGGGTACCGCGCGCCCGGCCGCCCTGTCGGAGGGCGGCCCTAGGCTGGTGCCATGGCAGATCAGGACACGCTGGGGTACGAGCAGGCCCGGGACGAGCTCGTCGACGTCGTTCGCCGTCTGGAGGCGGGCGGCTCCACGCTCGAGGAGTCCCTCGCCCTGTGGGAGCGGGGGGAGCAGCTCGCCAAGGTGTGCCGCGACTGGCTGGAGGGCGCCCGTGCCCGGCTGGACGCGGCCCTGGCGGAGGATTCCGGCGACGGCGCGGACGAGGGGCCGAAGGCGCCGGAGGGGGATTGACCGGGTGAGCGGGTGAGCGGGTCTCGGACGGCGTGAGCCCCGTCACGGGTCACCCCGGGAATGGTTGAAAATTCATCTATGTTGGAGCGCATGTCCCCACCGCGCCCCGACTGGGGCGGACCCCCCGATCACCGCAGAGGTACCCGATGAGCCTCCAGCTCGACACCGCCGCCCAGAACCTCCTCTTCCGCGACGCCCGCACCGCCAACACCTTCACCGACGAGCCGGTGAGCGACGAGCAGGTCCAGGCCGTGTACGACCTGGTGAAGTACGCCCCCACCGCCTACAACCAGCAGCCGCTGCGCATCGTGCTGGTGCGTTCCGCGGAGGGCCGCGAGCGCCTGGTGCGCCACATGAACGAGGGCAACCGGGCGAAGACCGCCGCCGCGCCGCTGGTGGCGATCCTGGCCGCCGACAACGAGTTCCACGAGGAGCTGCCGGACCAGTTCCCGGCCTTCCCGCAGGCCAAGGAGGTGCTCTTCGGCGAGCGCCCGGTGCGCGAGAGGTCCGCGTCCTTCAACGCCGCGCTGCAGGTCGGCTACTTCATCCTGGGCGTACGGGCCGCGGGCCTGGCCGCCGGCCCGATGACCGGCTACAACGCCGAGGCGATCGACAAGGAGTTCTTCACCGACGGCGACCACTCCGTCCTCGCCGTGGTCAACATCGGCAAGCCGGGCGAGCGGGCCTGGCGCGAGCGCGGCCCGCGCCTGGCTTACAACGAGGTCGTCACCACCGTCTGACGGCCACCGCCCGAGGACGAACCGGCACCGCCGCCGGCCACGGCCGGCGGCGGTGCAGCCGTTCAGCCCTGCCCGCCGCCGCGCGCCTCGAGCGCGGCGGCCAGCTCCGCGAGACGGGCCATCGGGGCCGTACCGGTGACCATCGTGGTCACCCCGCCCTCCTCGCGCACCAGCGCGTCGTACTTGGGGCCCTCGTAGCGCTGCCAGGTCTCGCCGCCGACGGTGCGCGTGCCCACCCGCTCGGCCTCGTGACTCATCTTTGCGACGAACTTCTCCGCGGCCTCATTGCTCTGCTCGACGGCCGCGTACTCGTTGGCGGGGTCGACGAATCCCAGGTGCCACCGCACCGCCTTCGGGTCGGCGGCCTGGTAGGTCACCGAGGTCGCCCGCCACTCCTTGCCGAGCCCCTCCGGGGCCGCCACCTGGTACGGCGCGTCGCGCCGCGCCTGGTCGAGTTCGACCCGGTAGCCGACCGCCTTGACGGGATCGTGGTTCTCGTCATGCGGGATGAAGAGCCAGATGACCGCGGCGACGACCCCGATCGCCGCCAGCGAGAGCACCATGTCCCGCAGTGTTTCCGTGCCGCGCTTCTTTGCCACGCCCCCTATCGTCCCCCATGCCCCGGACCGTCCCGGCCCCCGGGTCGTGCCCGGAGGAAATCCGCTCATGTGACAGCTGCCCTGCTCATCCTGGCGGGGGCCCGATAAGGTCGTAAGACCCTCTTATCCCGGCCGTCCTCGTACAGAAAGGTGCGCTGTGATGACCGAGCAGCACGAAAACCACAACTTGCCGCCGCAGCTCGAGGTGAACCCCGAGGCCCCCGACCGCAACCTCGCCCTGGAACTCGTCCGGGTCACCGAGGCCGCCGCCATGGCCGCCGGCCGCTGGGTCGGACGCGGCGACAAGAACGGCGCGGACGGCGCGGCCGTCAAGGCCATGCGCACCCTCGTCTCGACCGTGTCGATGAACGGCGTCGTCGTCATCGGCGAGGGCGAGAAGGACGAAGCACCGATGCTCTTCAACGGCGAGCGCATCGGCGACGGCCACGGCGCTGAGTGCGACATCGCCGTGGACCCGATCGACGGCACCACCCTGACCGCCAAGGGCATGCCCAACGCCATCGCGGTGCTCGCCGCCGCCGACCGCGGCGCGATGTACGACCCCTCGGCCGTCTTCTACATGGACAAGCTGGTCACCGGCCCCGAGGCCGCCGACTACGTCGACATCACCGCCCCGCCCTCGGTCAACATCCGCCGGGTCGCCAAGGCGAAGGGCAGCGCCCCCGAGGACGTCACGGTGGTCATCCTCGACCGCCCGCGCCACGAGGGCATCGCCAAGGAGATCCGGGAGACCGGCGCGCGGATCAAGTTCATCTCCGACGGCGACGTGGCCGGCGCCATCATGGCCGTCCGCGAGGGCACCGGCGTCGACATGCTGATGGGCGTCGGCGGCACGCCGGAGGGCATCATCGCGGCCTGCGCGATCAAGTGCCTCGGCGGCACCATCCAGGGGAAGCTCTGGCCGAAGGACGACGCCGAGAAGCAGCGCGCCCTCGACGCGGGCCACGACCTCGACCGGATCCTGCACACCGACGACCTGGTGAAGGGGGACAACGTCTTCTTCGTCGCCACCGGCATCACCGACGGCGAGCTGCTGCGCGGAGTGCGGTACCGCGCCGAGACCGCGATCACCCAGTCCCTGGTCATGCGCTCGAAGTCCGGCACGATCCGCCAGATCGACTCCACGCACCGGCTGTCGAAGCTGCGCGCCTACAGCACCATCGACTTCGACCGCGCGCGCTGAACCACCGCGGTTCGCGCCGCGCGCCGCCCCACGAGAGACCGGGACCCCGCCGCACCGGCGGGGTCCCGGCCCCTTTCGTCGTTCAGCCCGCCGCGGCGATCCGCGTGCCCGGCCGCTGCAGCTCCGCCTCACGGCGCCGGCGCCGGGCCAGTACGACCCGGCGCTCCGCGGCGGTCATCCCGCCCCACACGCCATAGGGCTCGGGCTGCATCAGCGCGTGCTCCCGGCACTCCAGCATCACCGGGCAGCGCGCGCAGACCCGCTTGGCGGCCTCCTCCCGGGACAGCCGCGCCGCGGTCGGCTCCTTCGACGGCGCGAAGAACAGACCCGCCTCGTCACTGCGGCACGCCGCCTCCGAGTGCCATGGGCCGCCCAGGTCCCGGGGGTGACTCAGGGAGGACCTGGAGGCTGCCGGGGGCTCGATCGGTTGAAGCACGGGATACTCCTGACGACGGCTCGGCTGGTGTCACCCTTGCCCGTCGCTGTGGCGCCTGTGCGTCTCCACGGGTCTGTCGGCGTGAGGAGTGCTGCGGCGAGCGACGTGTCCCCTTGCCCTACCCGCTGTGCGCGGGTTCATGCGCACCGTGTCGGGCGCGCCCCGGGCACCGGGTCCGCCGTGTGGGGATCCCCCGCGGCCGCCCGCCCGGAAGCCGCGCCATGGTGACCGCCCTTTCCCGGCAGGGGAGTTGGGCCCGGCACGCCGCGCCGGGGTCCGGTCGACGCGCGGTCGCCGGGGGCCGCCGCGCGGCACGTCGCGAGGTCGGCCGCGGGGTCGGCCGCGACGGCGGGTCGGCCGACGGCCCGTCACCGCGAGCCGGGGCGGGCGGCGCCGGTGCGCGGCCCAATCGGGCCGCGCCGTGGCGAGCCGCGGTCGACCGCGGTCAGCCGTCGAGTTCGGCGGGGCCGAGCCCCTTCTTCTTCACGCGCTTGCCGCGCCGCGGCTTGGCCTCGACACCGCCCCAGAAGGCGAAGCCCTGCACCTTGATGACCGGGGCGTTCGGGTCGGGCGCCTCGTACGCCTTGACGTCGGAGCCGCCCATGATGCCCACGACACCGCCGCCGTGGAGGGTGACGTTCTCGGGAACCCTGATCTCGATGCCGCCCATGATGGCGGTGCAGTTGATGACCAGTTCGGGGCTGGTGAAGGTGGCCTCGGTGAGGTCGATCACGACGCCGCCCATGATGGCGACGGCGTTGATCTTCGAGCCGACCCGCCAGCGGCCCCTGCGCTCGGCGCCGCCGAGGATGCCGATCAGGTTCGGGGTCTCCCCGGAGCCGTCGGGCACCCAGTGGTGCGCCCCCGGAGACGGGGCGGGCGCGCTCGTGGCGCGCCCCGCGGGGAGGTCGCGGACGTACGGCTCCAGTTCGCCGACGGTCTTGGCCGCGTAGACCCCGTCGAGCCGCTCGGAGTGCTCCTCGGTGGTCAGGCGCCCCTCCGCGAGGGCATCGCGAAGAATGTCCGCCACCCGGTCGCGGTCCGCGTCGGACGCGCGGATATCGGCTTCGGCCACGGGGCGCACGGGGTGCTGTTCACGCTTCTGGAGCGACGACTCATCCACCCGACTACCGTACACAAACGCGATAGATCGCGACTAGGGCCAGTGAGGGTCACCTCACACATCCGGCACCCCGCACACGCTCTACGCTTGTTGGGCTTCTATGACGCAGCGCCAGTGAGGATGTCCCTTATGCCCGAGTTTGCCTATACCGACTTGCTCCCCCTCGGTGAGGACACCACCCCGTACCGCCTGATCAGCTCCGAGGGCGTCAGCACCTTCGAGGCCGACGGGCGGACCTTCCTCAAGGTGGAGCCGGAGGCACTGCGCAAGCTCGCCGCCGAGGCGATGCACGACATCTCGCACTACCTGCGCCCCGCGCACCTCGCCCAGCTGCGCCGCATCCTCGACGACCCCGAGGCCTCCCCCAACGACCGCTTCGTCGCCCTGGACCTGCTGAAGAACGCCAACATCGCCGCGGCCGGCGTGCTGCCGATGTGCCAGGACACCGGCACCGCGATCGTGATGGGCAAGCGCGGCCAGAACGTGCTCACGCAGGGCGGTGACGAGGAGGCCCTGTCGCACGGCATCTTCGACGCCTACACCAAGCTCAACCTGCGCTACTCCCAGATGGCCCCGCTGACCATGTGGGAGGAGAAGAACACCGGCTCCAACCTGCCCGCGCAGATCGAGCTGTACGCGACCGACGGCGGCGCCTACAAGTTCCTCTTCATGGCCAAGGGCGGCGGCTCGGCCAACAAGTCCTTCCTCTTCCAGGAGACCAAGGCGGTCCTGAACGAGGCCTCCATGATGAAGTTCCTGGAGGAGAAGATCCGTTCGCTCGGCACGGCCGCCTGCCCGCCGTACCACCTGGCGATCGTGGTCGGCGGCACCTCCGCCGAGTTCGCGCTGAAGACCGCCAAGTACGCCTCCGCGCACTACCTGGACGAGCTGCCCGCCGAGGGCTCCCCGACCGGCCACGGCTTCCGGGACAAGGAGCTGGAGGAGAAGGTCTTCGAGCTCACCCAGAAGATCGGCATCGGCGCGCAGTTCGGCGGCAAGTACTTCTGCCACGACGTGCGCGTGGTGCGGCTGCCCCGGCACGGCGCCTCCCTGCCGGTCGCCATCGCCGTGTCCTGCTCCGCCGACCGCCAGGCCGTCGCGAAGATCACCGCCGAGGGCGTCTTCCTGGAGCAGCTGGAGACCGACCCGGCGAAGTACCTGCCGGAGACCACCGACGAGCACCTGTCGGACGAGGACGTCGTGCGCGTCGACCTCAACCGGCCGATGGACGAGGTGCTGGCGGAGCTGTCCAAGTACCCGGTCAAGACCCGGCTGTCGCTGACCGGCCCGCTGGTCGTCGCCCGCGACATCGCGCACGCGAAGATCAAGGAGCGGCTGGACGCGGGCGAGGAGATGCCGCAGTACCTGCGCGACCACCCGGTCTACTACGCGGGCCCGGCCAAGACCCCCGAGGGTTACGCCTCCGGCTCGTTCGGCCCGACCACCGCCGGCCGCATGGACTCCTACGTCGAGCAGTTCCAGGCGGCTGGCGGCTCCAAGGTCATGCTCGCCAAGGGCAACCGCTCCAAGCAGGTCACCGACGCGTGCGCCGCGCACGGCGGCTTCTACCTCGGCTCGATCGGCGGGCCGGCGGCCCGCCTGGCGCAGGACTGCATCAAGAAGGTCGAGGTCGTCGAGTACGCCGAGCTCGGCATGGAGGCGGTCTGGAAGATCGAGGTCGAGGACTTCCCGGCCTTCATCGTCGTCGACGACAAGGGCAACGACTTCTTCACGGATCCCGCCCCCGCCCCGACGTTCACCAGCATCCCGGTGCGCCCGGGGGCGTGACCGCCCGAGTCGGCCCGGCACCGCGTGCGCGG
>NZ_JBEZXR010000071.1:0-43958 GCF_040638135.1 Streptomyces sp. NPDC026673
GTCCCCATCAGGCCCGCGGCCGCGCGGTGGCGGGGGCGGGTCGCGCCCGGGCGGCCGGTCCCCGGCCGGCGCCCGCCCCCCCCCGCCCCGCGGGGTCAGGGGATCAGGCGGGTGTGAGCCCCGGGTTGCCGGCCTCGGTGACGAAGGAGGCGGCCGTGGTGATGGGGGCGCCGGGCGTGGTCACCGCGGACACCGTCTTGAAGTCGGTGCGCGCCGCGTCCTGCGTGAGGGTGACCGTCGCATAGCCGCGGCGGCCGTTGTAGAACTTGAGGTGCGGGTTGGCCTGCATGTACGCGGCCCAGTTGGACGGCTTGTCGGAGCCGTCCTTGCCGCTGGTGATCGAGGTGGTGACGATCTCGGTGCCGAGGGTCTTCGAGGCCGGGTCGTCGAAGTCCTTCTTGATGTCGAAGCCGTAGTGGACGTGGACGTCGCCGGTGAGGACGACGAGGTTGTCCCGGCCGGCGGCCTCCCAGCCGTCGAGGATGCGCTGCCGGGAGGCGGGGTAGCCGTCCCAGGAGTCCATGGACACCTTGAAGTCCGCGGTCGAGCGGTCCTTGCGCTGGGCGAAGGTGACCTGCTGGGGGACGACGTTCCAGGTCGCCCGCGAGGCGCGCCAGCCGTTGACGAGCCAGCGCTCCTGGGTGGCGCCGGTCATCGTGCGGGCCGGGTCCTGGGACTCCGGTCCGGGGACCTGCCAGCCGTCGCCGTACGCCTGGTTCGAGCGGTACTGGCGGGTGTCGAGGACGTCGAACTGGGCGAGCCGCCCGAACTCCAGGCGCCGGTAGAGCTGGGCGTCGGGGCCGTGCGGGAGCTGCCTGCGGCGCAGGGGCTGGTTCTCCCAGTACGCCCGGTAGGCGGAGGCCCGGCGCAGCAGGAACTCCTCCGGGGGCACGTCGTTCTCGGGGATGTCGTCCGCGTAGTTGTTCTCGGTCTCGTGGTCGTCCCAGGTGACGACGAAGGGGTGCGCCGCGTGCGCCGCCATCAGATCGGGGTCGGTCTTGTAGAGGGCGTACCGGAGCCGGTAGTCCTCCAGCGTGACGGTCTCGCGGTTGAAGACCTCCGGCAGCTGCCGGTCGGTGTAGGCGCGGGCGCCGCCGGTCGCGGTCACGGCGTACTCGTAGAGGTAGTCGCCGAGGTGGAAGACCGCGTCGAGGTCCTCGTCCGCGAGGTGGCGGTAGGCGGTGAAGTAGCCGTCGTGGTACGCCTGGCAGGACACCGCCGCGAGGCGCATGCCGGTGATCCGGGCGCCGTGCGCGGGGGCGGTGCGGGTGCGGCCCACGGGGCTGACCCACTGGCCCACGCGGAACCGGTAGTAGTGGACGCGGTCGGAGTCGAGGCCGTCGACCTCGACGTGCACGGCGTGGTTGAACTCCGGGTGGGCGTCCACGGTGCCGCGCCGGGTGACGTGGGCGAAACGCTCGTCGCGGGCCACTTCCCAGCGGACCGTGAAGCGCGCCTGGGGCAGGCCGCTGCCGCTCTCGTACGGGCGGGGGGCGAGGCGGGTCCACAGCAGCACGGAATGGGGCAGCGGGTCGCCGGAGGCGACGCCCAGGGTGAACGGGTTCTCGGCTATCTTCACGGCGCTCGCCTCGGCCGCCGCGGCGGTGCCGCCGAGCGGGACGTTCGCGGCGAAGGCCAGCGCGGCCGCGGCCCCGGTGACGGTCAGGAAGCGGCGTCGGTCGAGGTGGCGTGCGGCGGCGCGCAGCTCGGCGGCGTGCCCGGACGGAGAGGATGAGGCGGAAGGCTGCATGTGCGTGCCCACTCCCTGACATGCGAAGTACGGCCGTGGGGCCCGGACTTTGGTGTTGCCAGGGCATTGCAGTGGTGCAGGGCGGCGGGGAGTTGCCGGATGGTTGGCGTGTGCATGGATGCGAGATGGCCATTGGCCGACCTCGCGGACTTCACCGGACTTCACGGGAGTTCACCGGGCTCCCTGCATCCCGCTTGTCGGTGTTGCGTTGTGGATGCGTCACTCTCGCGGGAATGTCCGTTCGCGGCGGCGTCGGCGACGCGACGGCGCGGACCCCCAGCGGGGGCCCAAGAGCCCGGGTGCGGCAGGGTGGTGATGGTTCCTCAGCATTGCGGCACGCACCGGCCGACGGGACGTTGCGAAGCCTCGTCACGACTGCGGGCCGGACCTGTGGGAAAGCGTCCGGTCCGGGCCCGTGCCGGGGCATGGGACCGTCGCGTCAGGTGCTCTTGCCGATGTCGTCGTGGCGGGAGACGAAGCGTGCCCTGCCGTCCTCCACGTGGTACAGGAACCACCCCCCGTCTTGGACGGACTCCAGGTACTGGGACTGGCTCTCGTAGCTGAGCCGGCGGGTGATGCCCTGCCAGGGCGCGCGCAGGAGTTCCGCCCGCAGGGACGCGCGCCCGTCGACGCCCGGCGAGGCGAGGCCGTGGGCGGCGAAGCGGACCGCGTCGTAGGCCTCCGCGGCCCACGGGCCCGGTGCGCTGCGGTGGCGGGCCCGGTAGGCGGTGGCGAACGCCCGGGCCCGGTGACACTTCGACGGGATCGTGTCGCGCCGTCCCGGACCTGGCCGCGGACGCGTACGGCACGTCGCCGGGGAGCCGCGCGTCCGGTCGGCAGGGTGGGCCGAACCGGACGCGTGGTGGTCAGCGGCTCAGGCCGGCCAGGACCTCTCGGGCGGCGACGCGGAACTCCTCGTCGTTGCGGATGATCTCGGTCTGGTTGCCCGACCCCACGATGCGGCGCTCCCCGTCGGCGAGCAGCCGCACGTGTTCCCGCTGGACCGGGGTGTACGCCGCGGTGCCGAGGGCGGCGAGGGCGGCGAGGGCCTCGAGCGCGGCCAGCGCGGAGTGGAGATGCGCGCCCGGCCCCGCCGCCGGGAGGACACGGTCGACGAGGTCGGTGAGGCCGACACCGGCGGGGCGGTCGCTGCCGGGGAACGCGGCCACCAGTGCCCGCGCGGCGGTCGCCGCCGTGCCCGGGCGGTCGATCATGGGCAGCAGGTGCGGGACCGCCGGCCGCGCGGCGGGGCCGAGGAGCACGGCGACCCGGGCCGCGTGGTTCGCGGCCTGATCGCCCCGGGGTCTGCCGGCCCAGGTCAGGCCCTCCAGGACCATGGGCAGCACGCACTCCTGGTCGTGCGTCAGCTCCCAGACCGCGGCGGCCGCCGTCAGCCCCGCCCGCACCGCCGAAACGGTGCCCCGGGTCTCGGCCGGTTCGGCCAGCAGCGCCAGGAGGCGGGGGAGCAGCGGGCGCGCCTGCCCGCCCAGCGAGGCGGCGGCCTCGACGCAACGGTCGCGTGCCCCGTTCGGCTCACCGAGTGCCGGACCCAGGACGGTGACCAGGGCGGTGGCGTCGCCCGTCAAGGTGTGGAGCGCCGCCGCGGCGGCCTGATGGTCCGGCAGGGAGCCGTCCCCGGCGCGGGCCCGCAGCGCCACGACGGCCTCGGGGTCGCGCTCGGCGTCGGCGACGGCGGCGAGCGCCCGGCCGATCGGGAGGGGGTGATGGGGGAGCGCGGCCAGCAGTTCGGGCAGCGCGGCCCGGGCCGCGGGCCCCCAGGCGGCCAGGAGACCGGTGAGATGGACCGGCCTGTTGGCGGCCGCGAGACCGCCCGGCGCCATCAGGGACCGGCGCTCGCGCGGCGCGGCGGTGTCGGCCGCCAGCCCCGCGCGGACCGCGTCGAGCAGTGCCGGGGTGCACGGGAGGGGCGCCGGCCGCCGTCGCGTGGTGCGCCGGAAGGCGGCGTCCAGGGCGAGAGGCCGGTCCTCCAGGTTCCGTGCGAGGAGATCCGCGGCCTCGGGCGCCCCCAGCGTCACGAGGGCGGCCAGGGCCCGGTCGGCGGACTCACCCTCCCCTTGGGCGAGGCGGACCAGTGGCGCGACCGCGCGCGGAGCGGGCTCGGCCCAGTCGCGCAGCGCGGTGATGACATCGTCGGCGGTGTCCGGGGCGTCGAGCAGCGGCAGCATCGCCGGCAGCAGTCTGCCCGGGGCGGTCCTGGAGCGCAGCGCGAGCGACTCGGCGGCCCAGGTCGCCTCCGCGGCCGACGCCTTGGCATCCGCACCGGCGCGCACGGCCGCCGCCGCGCGGTCCAGCGCCGCGACGACGACCTCGACCGTCGCCTCGGCGTCACCGCGCCCGTGCAGGCCCACCGCAAGGGCCTGCAGCGGTTGGCTCTGCCACTGGCCGCCTTCCGTGTGCCGCGCCAGGGGCGCCAACTCCGCCACGACGGCGGCGAGCTCGCCGGTCCACGGGCGACCGGTGTCCACGGCGGCCAGCAGCGCCGCCACCCGTACGCGCGGGGACTCCGCCGTGCGCAGTGCGGCCGCGCACAGTTCGCCGGCCGCCTCCCGGTCGATCAGGACGCGCGCGGTGAGCACGTCCGCCCGTACCATCGGATCGGTCTCCGACTCCCAGCGCCGCCACAACGCCGCCCGGGCGGCCGAGCCGGCCTCCCGCCCGCACTGGGCCACCGCCCATGCCGCGCACTGCCGTACCTCGGGGACGGCGTCCGCCAGCAGGGGCAGCATCAGCGGCAGCTGCCCGACGACCGCCGTGCGTGCCGCGCCCGGCCGTTCCAGGCCGTGCTCGTCCGTGCTCCCGGCGATGGCGCCCAACACGCCGAGCAGGTTCACCCGGCGCACACCCGCCGCCGCGAGGCGGGCGAGAAAGGGCACGGCCGGCAGCGTGGCCTCGTAGACCGTGCCCTGGTGCACGATGCTGCTCCACAGCTCCTGTTCCGCCTCCTCCGCGACCTCCTCGTCCGCGGCGGTCAACGCGCGCAGCAGGGCGGGGACATCCTCGGCGGGGCCGTAGGCATGGCGCAGTTCCGGCCAGGCGACCCGGTCCAGATCCGCGAACGCGGCGGTGAGATCCATGCCGCGGATCCTGGCACACGGGTCCGACGGGGCCCGGGGCTTCATGGGGAGGAGGCGGCCGGCCCACGGCCGACCGCCTCCTCCCCACCGGCCCGGGGCGACTCCGGACCGTGCTCCCCCGCGGGCTCGGTGGGCGTCACCGTGCCGGCGTGGCCCGCGCGCTCAACCGCCCGTCCGCACTCGCGAGTCCCGCGCCGCCCGTGCTTCTGCGACGACCCGCCCGCGCTCGGTGTCCGGGAAGCGGGCGAGCATGGCGGCCAGTTCACGGCTGTCGACGTTGGCGCCGAACGGCTCGGTCCCCGGTTCGAGGCGGACGCCCTCGGCGAGCGGGCCCGCGACGACGGGGTCGAAGCCCAGGGCGTCCACCAGACCGGCGACCTCCGCGAGGCCGGCGGGATCGTCACCGGCGACGGCGATCGCCTTGCGCCCGTCCGCTCCGGCGGGCCGGGCCCCGTCCTCGAGGTCGTGGTACCCCATGTGGTTGAACGCCTTCACCACGCGCGAATCCGGCAGGAAGGCCTGGACGGTCTCACTGGAGGACGTGCGCGGGTCGGTCAGGTCGTCGCGGACGCCGTCGACCTCCCACCAGTAGTTCATCGCGTCGATCACCAGCTTGCCGCGCAGCGCCTCGGCGGGGATGCCGCGGTACTTGCCCAGCGGCAGCGCGAGGATCGCGATGTCGGACCGGGCCGCGGCCTCGGCGGCGGTGACCGCGACCGCGCCCGGGGTGAGGACCTCCACCGTGAGCGCGATGACGGAGGGGTCGCCCGAGCCCGCCACCAGCACGCGGTGCCCGGCGGCCAGGGCCAGCCGCGCCAGTACCGTCCCGACCTTCCCGGCGCCCAGGATGCCGATGGTGCGCACGCCCTCGGGGTTCATGTCGTCTCCGTTCCTTCGGGCTTCAGCCGGCGAGGATGTCGCGGACCATGGGGATCACCTTGGTGCCGTAGAGCTCGACGGCACGCATGCGGGCGCCGACCGGCTGGGGGCCCACGGTGTAGATGAGGTCGAACCGGCCGACGCCGAGGTCGCCGACGGCTCGGGCGATCTTGCGGGCGACCGTCTCGGGCGATCCGACGTAGAGGGAGCCGTGCTCGATCTCGGCGTCGAACTCCTCGCGGCGGACCGGGGGCCAGCCGCGGAGCTTGCCGATCCGGTCGCGCATCACCTTGTAGCCCGGCCAGAAGCCCTCGCGGGCCTCCTCGTCGGTGTCGGCGATGAACCCGGGGGAGTGCATCCCCACCGGGTGGGCGGTCGTGCCGAACTGCTCCGCCGCGCGCCGGTACAGGTCGATGTACGGCTCGAAGCGCGTGGGGGAGCCGCCGATGATGGCGAGCATGAGCGGGAGGCCGTAGCGCGCGGTGCGGACGACCGACTGCGGCGAGCCGCCGACGCCGACCCAGGTGGTCAGGCCGGACTCGGTCTTCGGGAAGACGTCCGCGTCCTTCAGCGCCGCCCGCGTGGTGCCGCTCCAGGTCACCGGCTTCTCGTCGAGGAGCTTCGCGAAGAGCTCGATCTTCTCCTCGAAGAGCACGTCGTAGTCGCTGAGGTCGTAGCCGAACAGCGGGAAGGACTCGGTGAAGGACCCCCGCCCGAGGATCACCTCGGCGCGGCCGTTGGAGAGCGCGTCGACGGTCGCGAAGCGCTGGAAGACGCGGACGGGGTCGTCGGAGCTGAGGACGGTCACGCCGGAGCCGAGCCGGATCCGCTCGGTGCGGGTGGCGATGCCGGCGAGCACGGTCTCCGGGGTCGACACCGAGTACTCGGGGCGGTGGTGCTCGCCGAGGGCGATGGCGTCGACGCCGATCTGGTCCGCGAGGACGGCCTCGTCGAGGACCTGCCGGATCGAGGCCGCGTGGGAGACGGTGGCGCCGGAGTCGTCCTGTGGGACGTCGCCGAACGTGTCGAGGCCGAAAACGAGATCAGACATCAGCGGGTTCCTTCGTGAGCAGTTCGCGCACCAGCGGCGCCACTTCGCGACCCAGCAGCTCGATGGTGCGGGCGCGGGCCTGGCGGGGCAGGTGCATGATGTCGTACTTGAGGTCGAAGCGGCTCAGGTGCAGGTCGCGGGCCGTTCGGGCGATCTTGCGGGCCACGGTCTCGGGAGAGCCGACGAACAGCGCGCCGTCGCGGATCTCCTCCTCGTAGCGCTTGCGTGTGGGTTTGTAGAAGCCGCGCTCCCGGGCGAGTGCGGTCATCACCGGCTCCCAGTACCGCCACCAGGTGTCGGCCGCCTCCTCGTCGGTGTCCGCGACCAGGCCCAGTGAGTGCTGGCCGATGGGCTGGGCCAGGTGCCCGAACTGCTCGAGGCCCCGCCGGTAGAGGTCCACGTGCCCGGCGAAGCGCGTCGGGCGGCCGCCGATGATGGCCAGCATCAGCGGCAGGCCGTACCGGGCGGCGCGGATCGTGGAGTTGGGGCTGCCGCCCACGCCGATCCAGGTGGGGATGCCGCCCTCGCGCATCCGGGGACGCAGGCGCTGGTCGGCCAGCGGGGTCCGGACGGTGCCGGACCAGGTCACCCGCTCCTCCCGCTGCAGGCGCATGAAGAGGTCGAGCTTCTCGTCGAAGAGCCGGTCGTAGTCGGCGACGTCGTGGCCGAACAGCGCGAAGGACTCGGTGACCGACGCCCGTCCGACGACGAGTTGGGCCCGTCCGTTCGACACCGCGTCCAGCGTGGAGAACGAGTGGTAGAGCCGTACCGGGTCGTTGGTGCTGAGGACGGTCACCGAGGTGCCGAGTTTGATGCGCTCGGTGGCGGTGGCCATCGCGGAGAGCAGGACGGGGGTGGCGGTGTCCATGTGCCCTTCCCGGTAGTGCTCGCCGACGCTGAAGACGTCGAGCCCCGCGGCCTCGGCCAGTGCGGCCTCCTCGACGAGCAGCCGGACGGTCTCGGCGTCGCCGAGCACGCGGCCGTCGTCCGTCGCGATCTCTCCGAACGAGTTCAGGCCCAGTTCGAAGTCCGTGGGTGTCATGGCCCCCTCCTCCCACCTCCGGAACGGCCGACCGTCCTGGCGGTAATGTGATTGACGCGTCAAGCATGCATCGGTATGATTGACGTGTCAAATAGAGGGGGCGGTCATGGAACGCCGGCACGGGCTGCTGCCCACCACTGAAGAACTGCAGATCTGGCGTGACTTCATCGAGACCACGGAGCGGCTCCGCTCGCAGCTGGCATCGCGCCTTCAGGGTGACTCCTCGCTGTCACCGGGTGACTACGCCGTGCTCCTCGCGCTGCAGGAGGCGGAGGGGCACCGCTTGCGGTCCTCGGAACTCGCGGCCGCCGTCGGCTGGGAGCGCAGCCGTCTGTCGCACCACCTCGGACGCATGGAACGGCGCGGGCTGATCCGGCGCGTGGAGTGCGCCACCGACAACCGCGGCGCCGAGGTCCTGCTCACCGACGACGGCGCGCAGTCCTTCCGGCGGGCCACGCTTCCCCACCTGAGCGCCGTCAGGGAACTGTTCGTCGATCCCCTCACGGCCGAGCAGATGGCCGCCGCGGGCGAGATCGCCGCGGCCCTGCGCACCCGGCTGGACGCCTGCGACGCCTCCTGAGGCGTCCCCGCGCCGCGCCCGCCCCGCCGCCGACCGTCCCGTTCGGTGGCGGCCGGGCGGACGAAAGGCAGATTCCTCGTATTTCCGGCATGGCATCGGGTGGCGTGTCACACAAACGCCGGATGCCCGGTCTCAGGGAGAGAAGCAGGGCCCTGTACCGAGGAATTCGAGGAAATGTGTCATGAGCGGACCGATGCTCGACCCTGTCGCGAGGGCGACGGCGGAGGCGGCTGCCCACCCTGTTCCGCCACGAGCCCGCCCCGGAGCGGGCGCGGGACGCGGTACGTACCTCGGTTCATGAGGCGCGCCCCCACGCGTGCCGGGGCATGGGTTCCTCGCGCAGCGGCGGCGGGCCGGGAGCGGTTCGCCACGCCCCTGCCGGTTCGCCCCCGTTCCGGGCGCCGGCCGTGCGCGGCGCCACACCGGCCTCCTCGCAACGCCTCCCACCGCATCGCAGGGACCACACCAACATGAACGAGTCGCAGTCCACCGCCACGGCATGGCGACGGCGGATGGTCGCCCGGGTCGCCGACGAGAGGCACCGCACCGCCACAGCGCTGGAACTCTTCTTCGACCTCTGCTTCGTCGTGGCCGTCGCCCAGACCTCCGCCGCCTTCGAACACGAACTGGCGGGAGGACACGTCGGTCGCGGCATCCTCGGCTATGGGTTCGTGTTCTTCGCGATCTGGTGGGCCTGGATGAACTTCACCTGGTTCGCCTCCGCCTACGACACGGACGACATCCCGTACCGGCTGCTCACCGTCGTGCAGATCACCGGCGCCCTCGTCATGTCCGCGGGTACGGCCGCGGCTCTGCAGCACGGCGACTACACCATCATCACCTGGGGATACGTCCTCATGCGGCTGGCCATGGTCAGCCAGTGGCTGCGGGCGGCCCGCGCCGATCCCGAGCGACGCCGAACCTGTCTGCGGTACGCCTTTGGGATCCTCGCGGTGCAGATCGGCTGGCTGGCGAATCTCGCGCTGCCCGAGGACGTCCGGTTCGGGGCACACTTGGTCCTCGTGCTGGGCGAGCTCTGCGTTCCCGTCTGGGCGGAACGGGCGACCCGCACCACCTGGCACCCCCGGCACATCGCCGAACGCTACGGCCTGTTCACCCTCATCGTCCTGGGCGAGTCCATCACGGCGGCCGCCGGCGCCGTACGCGCCGCTCTGGACACCGATGCGACGTTCGGCGACATCGCCACCCTGGTCCTGGGCGGCACCCTCACGGTCTTCGCCCTGTGGTGGCTGTACTTCGCGCAGAACGCCTCCCGCCGCCTCAACAGCTTCACCACGGCCATGCTGTGGAGCTACGGCCACTACGCGGTGTTCGCCTCCGCCGCCGCGGTGGGGGCCGGGCTCGCCGTCAACGTCGCCCACACCACCGGACACGGCCATCTGACGGACCACGCCGCTGCCGCCACCTACACGATCCCGGTCGCCGCCTTCATCATGTGCGTGTGGCTCCTGCACCGCCGGGCCGTCGAACGGCTCTCCGCGTTCGACGTGGTCCACGCGCTCGCGGTGCTGGCGATCCTCGCCGCCGTGTTCACTCCGGCCCCGGTCCTCGTGTCGGGCGTCGTCGCCGCGCTCCTGATCGCGGCGACGGTCGTCCTGGGCGACCGCGGCCCCGCCGGGGCGCCGGCGCGGTGAGCGGCCCGGGCCGCGCGGCACCCCCTCACTCCCAGCCCCGATGTCCGCGTGGCCGCCCTCCCCGCGGAGCGGGGTACGGCACGGCATGCTCGTCCTGGTCACGGCAAGGGCAGTTGCCCTCGTGCGGTGGGGTGGACGGGGCGTCCCGGTGGCGGTCGCGGTCGGCCGGGTCGGTGCCTCGCGGCCGTCACCGCGGGCGGGTTGCTCGATGTGTGCCAAGGGCCCCTCGCATCAGGACATGATCGACAGTGCCGCCCGAACCCGACCATAGGGTTTGGGACATGAACTCCACCTTGTCCGTCCGCCCTTCGCCGCCCGCGGTGAAAAGGAAAACGCCTCCGTCGCTCGGCCCCAGCTGGTTCGCGGCCGTGATGGGCACCGGGATCGTCGCCAACGCGGCGGTCACCCTGCCCCGGAGCTTCCCCGGGCTGCGGACCGCCGCCTTGGCGGTATGGCTGGGCGCCGTGGTCCTGCTGGTGCTGCTGGCGGTCCGCTACCTCCGGCAGCGGGCGCTGCGCCTGCACGCGGCGGACCCGGTGGTGGCGCAGTTCTTCGGTGCGCCGCCGATGGCGCTGCTCACGGTGGGCGCCGGGGCGCTGCTGCTCGGCCGTCGGCTGATCGGGCTCGAGGCGGCGCTGGCGGTGGACTGGGTGCTCTGGTCGGTCGGCACCGTGCTCGGCCTCGTCACGGCCTGCTCGGTGCCGTACCTGATGGTGACCCGGCACCGCTTCGCGCCGGACGCGGCGTTCGGCGGCTGGCTGATGCCCGTGGTTCCGCCCATGGTCTCCGCCGCGACGGGCGCGCTGCTCGTACCGCACACGCCGGCCGGACAGCCGCGGCTGGCCCTGCTGCTGGGCTGCTACGCGATGCTCGGGCTCGGCCTCATCGCGGCGCTGCTGGTGATCGCCATGATCTACGGCCGTCTGGTGCACCACGAGGCGCCCACCGGAACGGTCGTGCCGACGGTGTGGATCGGCCTGGGGGCACTGGGGCAGGCGGTGACGGCGCTGGGCGCGCTGGCCGTGGTGGCGCCGGGCGTGCTGCCCGCGTCGTACGCGCGGGGCACGGCGGTCTTCGCGCTGCTGGCGGGTCTCGTGGTGTGGGGCTTCGCCATGCTGTGGATGGCGCTGGCCATAGGGCTGACCGTGCGGACGATCCGGGCCGGGCTGCCGTTCGCGCCGACCTGGTGGTCCTTCATCTTCCCGGTCGGCGCCTGCGTGACCGCCACCGGCGCCCTCGCGGTGCGGACCGGATCCGAGCCGTTCATCTGGACCACCGTCGTGCTCTACGCGCTGCTCGTCGCGGCCTGGGTCGTGGTGGCCGGCCGCTCGCTGCGCCACGGCGTCGTGCACCTGTGCCGCCGGTCCGCCGCCGCGCACGCCCGCTCCGGGCCCGCGCAGCCGGACCCCAGGACCGGCGAGGCGACCGTACCGGACGCCGCCGACCGCCCCGATTCCGCGGCCGATGTGCCTCTCGCCGCCCCGTCGGCGGACGCCGTCGGCACCTCACCCGCCCTCCAGGACACCGCCACGCCCGCACCGGTCGCGGGAGCGACCGCCGGACCGTCGTAGCGCCACCTGCCGGCCCCACCGGCCAGGACGACGCCGAGCCGGCGCGGGCCCCGCGCGGGTCCCGTGGATGCACCGGTGCGGCGGACTCCGCCGGGTCGCGGACGAGGCGCCTGCGATGGCCGGGGCCGCAGAGGATCCGGGCCGTGCCGGCGCCGGCCCTCGATTCGGGACGGCCGCCCTCGATTCGGGACGGCTGGCACGGTGACCAGGCGCGACCGCGGCGGCTGCGGGGGTCCGGCGGAGGCGTCGCCCGGCGTGATGTCCTGATGTGACGCATCCATGGCATATCGACCTCTCTTCCCCACTTCTCACGATGTCATAGCGTCGAGGGTGCGACACGGCCGGACAGGTTCGCCTCCACGACGGATGCGAACGGAAAGCGCCTCGGGTACGACGCGGTACGCCGGGCTCTCCGGCCGCGATCCCTCCAATGGTCGTTCTGAATGAGGAAGAAGGCGATCCACATCGTGGCGTCGCGATCACGCACCGGGGTGCCGGTGCTCCAGGGGCTGGAATTCGGCCTCAACGAGTGGCTCGTGGACGAGCAGTACGAGCGATACCTGCGGGACCCCGGCTCGGTCGACCAGAGATGGCGGGATCTCTTCGCCACCCCGGCCCCCGCGGCCGGACGGCAGGCGCGCAACGGCACGGGGACCGCGCAGGGCGGTCCGGACGACGCGGCGGTCAAGGCGGTCCGCGTCGCCGCGCTCATCGACGCGTATCGCGTGCGCGGCCACCTGGTGGCCGACACCGACCCGCTCACGAGGGAGCCGGAGACCGCGCACCCGGAGCTCGACATCACGGCTTTCGGGCTCCATGACGACGACCTGGACCGGGAGTTCGTGGTCGACGGGTTCGCCGGGCGGGCCACCATGACGCTCCGCGAGGTGCTGCACTCCCTGCGGGAGTTCTACTGCCGCACGGTCGGCACCGAGTACATGCACATCCAGACCTCCGGGGAACGCCGCTGGCTCCAGCAGCGCGTCGAAACGCCCCGGCCCCGCCCCGACCGCGCCGAACAACTGCAGATCCTCTACCGGCTGGGCGCGGCCGAGGCCTTCGAGACCTTCCTGCAGACCAAGTACGTCGGCCAGAAGCGCTATTCGCTCGAAGGCGGCGAGTCGGCGATCGTGCTCCTCGACGCCCTGCTGCACCGCTCCATCAGGCAAGGGGTGCCGGAAGCCGTCATCGGCATGGCACACCGGGGCCGGCTCAACGTCCTGGCCAACATCATCGGCAAGTCCTACGCGGAGATCTTCGACGAGTTCGAGGACGCGGTCGACATCCGATCCGCCCAGGGATCCGGCGACGTGAAGTACCACCTCGGCGCGGACGGGACCTACCGCGCCCTGGACGGCGGCACGATCGCCGTCTCCGTCGTGGCCAACCCCTCGCACCTGGAGATCGTCGGACCGGTGGCCCAGGGAGTGGTGCGTGCCAGGCAGGAACTGGCCGCGGACGGGGCCGCGGACGGGGACGGGGAAGGGGACGGGCACCCCGTGCTGCCGATCGTCGTCCACGGCGACGCCGCGTTCGCCGGTCAGGGCGTCGTCTCCGAGACGCTCAACATGTCGCAGCTGCCCGGCTACCGCACCGGCGGGACGGTCCACATCGTCATCGACAACCAGCTCGGCTTCACGACCGCGCCCGCCAGCGGCCGTTCGAGCACCTACGCCACCGATGTGGCGAGGTCGGTCGAGGCGCCGATCTTCCACGTGAACGGCGACGACCCCGAGGCCGTCGTCCGGGTCGCGCGCCTGGCCTTCGACTATCGCCGGACGTTTCACAAGGACGTCGTCATCGACCTGATCTGCTACCGGCGCCACGGGCACAGCGAGGTCGACGACCCCTCCATCACACAGCCGGCGATGTACGACCGTATCGACGCCACTCCCTCGGTGCGCAAGCTGTACGCGCAGGCGCTGGTCCGCCGGGGCGACATCGACGAGCGGCAGGTGGAAGGCGCGCTGCGGGACTACCAGGGGCACCTCGAGCGGGCCTTCACCGAGACCCGGGCGCTGCCGGCCGCGGACGCCGCACGGCACGCCGACCTGGTCGCCGTCGACGCCGAGGACGGGACGGCAGCCCCGGCGGTGCCGACCGCGATCACGGAGGCGACCGCCCGGCGCGTCATCGCCACCCAGACGGGTCTGCCGGAGGGCTTCACCGTGCACTCCCGCGTTCTGCCGCAACTCCAAAGGCGCGCCGCGATGCCGGACGCCGGGTCGATCGACTGGGCCACCGCGGAAACCCTGGCCATCGGCTCCCTGCTGCTGGACGGGACTCCGGTGCGGCTGGCCGGACAGGATTCCCGTCGCGGCACGTTCGGCCAGCGTCACGCCGTGCTGACCGACCGGCGCACGGGCACCGAGCACACACCGCTGAGCTCCCTCGGGCCGCGGGCCGGGAGTTTCGCCCCCTACGACTCGATGCTCTCCGAACTGGCCGCGCTGGCCTTCGAGTACGGCTACTCCCTGGCCCGGCCCGACGCCCTGGTGCTGTGGGAGGCCCAGTTCGGCGACTTCGCCAACGGTGCCCAGACCGTCGTCGACGAGTACATCGCGTCGTCCGAACAGAAGTGGGGCCAGCGCTCCGGGGTGACGCTGCTGCTGCCGCACGGTCTGGAGGGGCAGGGGCCGGACCACTCCTCCGCGAGGATCGAGCGCTTCCTCCAGTTGTGCGCGCAGGGGAACATGACCGTCGCCGTGCCCTCCGTGCCGGCCAACTACTTCCACCTGCTCAGGCAGCAGGCGTTCGGCGAGCACAAGAGGCCGCTGGTCGTCTTCACCCCGAAGTCGATGCTGCGGCTCAAGGCGGCCACCTCCGGACTGTCGGAGTTCACCACGGGTACCTTCCGTTCGGTCATACCGGACGAGTCGGCGGACACCGCCGGGATCAGCCGCGTGCTGGTCTGCTCCGGCAAGGTCTTCTACGACCTCGACGCCCAGCGGCGGAACGCGGGCGTCACGGACACCGCGATCGTCCGGCTGGAGCGCCTCTATCCCTTCCCCGAGGAGGAACTGAGCGCGGAACTCGGGCGCTTCCCCGCGGACGCCCAGGTGCGATGGGTGCAGGAGGAGCCGGAGAACCAAGGGGCCTGGTCCTTCGTGGGGCCGCGTCTGCAGCGCGTGGCGGGCCGCCCCGTCGACCTGGTCAGCCGGCCGCAGGCCCCCGCCCCCGCCGTGGGCTCGGCCCGGCGGCACGCAGGCGAGCAGAAGGACCTCGTGGCGTCGGCCTTCCGCTGACCGCGTCCCGGCGTGCCGTCGGCCGCCCCGGACACCCCTCGGACCCGGTCCGAGGGGTGTCCGGTCGTTTCGGGACCGTACGCCGGCGACGGGGGTCACCCGGTTGGTGTACGGGACCCGGGCCGTCGGCCCGGAGCCGGGTGGAGGGCTGCCGCGACCGCGCGGCAAGGGGATTCCGCGGCTCGTCTCCGGTGTGCCGGTTCGACGAGGCGCGGTGCTGCGGGCGTGCCGCGGGCAGCGATGCGGGCAGGGATGCGTGCGTGTGGCCGCGTGGCCCCGTGGCCCCGGCTACGGCGAGACGGTCCGGGACTCCGCGCTTTCCGCGCCGACGCCGGTCGTCCGGAAACTGGCCCGGAACGCACCGGGCGTCACACCGAGGTGCCGCACGAACGCCCTGCGGAGGGACTCGGGGGAACCGAACCCCGAGCGTCGCGCGACGACCGGCATGGGGTCGTCGCCCGTCTCCAGCAGCACCTGGGCGGCCTCCAGCCTGACCTGTTCGACATAACGGGCCGGGGTGGTTCCCACCTCGTCGTAGAAGAGCCGGGTCACGTGCCGGACGCTGACGCCCGCCCTGCGGGCCATGGCCGAGAGCGTGTGGTTCGCCCCGGGGTCCTCGGCGACCGCCTCCAGGACCCGGCGGAGCATCAACTGGCGGGTGTGCGGGGCGCGGGCGTGCACGCTGAACTGGGACTGGCCTCCCGGTCGCTGCATGAAGACGACCATGTCCTTGGCGATCGCCCGGGCAACCTCGGCACCGTAGTGCTCCTCGACGAGTGCCAAGGACAGGTCGATGCCCGCGGTGACCCCGGCCGAGGTCATCATCCGCCCGTCGCGCACGAAGATGGCGTCGGGTTCGACCCTCACGGACGGGAAGCGCTGGGCCAGTTGCGAGGAGTGCCGCCAGTGCGTGGCGGCGCGACGGCCGTCCAGAAGTCCGGCCGCGGCCAGCAGGAAGGCTCCCGTGCACACCGATGCGGTGCAGCGGGCCTTCTCGTTGAGCTGCCGGACGACGTCGAGGAGCCCGTCGTCCTTGATCAGCGTCTCCCATTCGGGACCGCCCGGGATCACCAGGACGTCGCACGGTTCCTCGATGTCGTCGACGGAGACGTCGGCGCTGAGGCGGGTCCCCGCCGCGGTGACCACGTCCGCTCCGTTCTCGGAGGCGATGCGTATCCGGTAGCGTCCGCCGAACTCGTTCGCCGAGGCGAAGACCTCGATGGGTCCGGTCACATCGAGCAGCCGCACTCCCGGAAAGACGAGGACCGTCACGGCGAGCGGGCCCGTTCCAGGGCACTGGTGGTTCATCGGATGCCTCCGGGCCGTGCCCGGTGCGGACACCGGGCTCGATGGCGTGCCGGCGACAGCGGGTCCACCGGCGCGCCGCCGCGTTCCGCGCCGGGCTCGAGCCGACCGCCCGACGGACACCGGACCTGGGGACGGTTCACGGCCGACGAGGGACCGCCGTTCGTCGCATTGTCTCGTGTTCATCATGCGACCGTGACCAGCGCCGATGCCACGACCGCTTGGCTCCCTTGTGAGAGGCGCAGCCTCCCAGCCCGCTCGTCGGGAGCGGCGCGAACCCGCATGCGGATTCGTTGCCCTGCGGTCCACTCGCCACCGGCCCTACGCTTCGTCCGGTGACAGCGATACATCCCGCCGCGAGCGGCGCGGCCTGGGCCAGATTGACTTCGGCGACCGACATCGCGCGGCGCGTGGGTCTCGCGTGGCACTACATGCTCGGCTTCAATCGTGCGGCACCCGCCGAGGTACTCATCGAGCTCCTGGAGGCCGGTGAGACCGGCTTCCTGGAGCGCGACGACCTGCCGGAGGGCGTCGTGGACGCCGCGGTCGTCCACCGGTCACGGCAGGTGCGCGCCGGTGCCGCGGAAGCCGGCCGGCTCTCCGCGGCCCAATGGGACCGGCTCATCGCCGCCTCGCCCGAGCCGGACCTGCGTGAGCAGTTGACGGAGCTCGCCGAGGAACGACTGGCTGCCCGGCGGCTCTCGCGCGGCGGCCGGGGCGTCGGGCGCGCGCCCCACCCCGATGCCGTGCCGCCGACGACACCGGAGGAGCTCGCCGTGATGGTCTCCGAGGTTCCCGACATCGACCCGGAGGACATGACGACGGGCCTGTGGTGGGTCGGCGCGTTGCACGCGGACCCCGATGCCATGCGCCGGCTCGCGCGTTCCCCCAAACTGCTGGTCCGCCGCAGTGTCGCGAGGGCACCCCGCCTGCCCGCGGACGTGGTGGAGCTCCTCGCTCGCGACGAGGACCGCGTGGTGCGTCTCTTCCTCGCGGAGTCCTGCGACGACGCCCCGCCCGAGATGCTCCTCGAGGTGGCGGGGTGGTGGGACGGGAGCTTCTCGTTCCCCGGCCGGCCGCGCAACCACCCCAACTTCCCCCGTGAGGGCCTGCTGCGCTTCGCGACCGACCCCAATCCGCGCCTGCGGGCCCTCGCGCTCGACGACCCCGCTTCCACCGGCGCGCTCGCCGAGCGGTTCGGCCACGATCCCCACGAGATCGTCCGCAGGGCCGCCGCCGAGGACCGCCGGCTCGCACCCGAGGCCGTGGTCCGTCTTGCGGCCGACGCCGACATGGGGGTGCGTTGGCGTGCGTGGCTGAACCCGGCCATGCCGCCCGAGGAGCTGGTGGGTCTCCTGCTCGATGCGCAGAGCGCGGAGACGGCCGTCCGCAACCCCCTCATCCCCGTCCCCGTCATGCACCACATGATCGCGGTCGGCACTCGGTTGCGGGACGCTCCGCGGCGACGGCAGCGGGGGTGAAGGCCCGTCAGGCATGACGCGCACCCTGATCCGCGCACCTTCGTGGGCGGGCGGGTGGCGGGCGCCTGCCCGCCGGAAGTGCCGGTCAGCCGTCGGCGGGCCGGTGGTAGCGCTCGGCGATGACGCCGCGGAGCCCCGCGGCGTCCCGCAGCCTTTGCTGGCGGGCGGCCGAGTCCTCCCACGCCGCGGTGTCGGGAAGGGTCGGGATGCAGACGAGTTCGCCCAGGTCCAGGCCGGTGAGCGCGGCGCGGACGAAGGCGTCCGCCTCGACGAAGGACTCCTGTGGGAACACCGAGTCGTCCATGCCCGAGGCCTCGAAGAACTCGGTGCGCACGGGGCCGGGCAGTACGACCTGGACGCGGATGCCGCTGCCTTCGACGTCGCGCTGCAGGGCACGGGAGAAGTGCAGGTCGTACGCCTTGGAGGCGCCGTAGGCCGAGCCGTCGGGCGGGGCGTGGAACGCGCCGATGGAGGAGATGTTGATCAGGGTGCCGGAGCCGCGCTCGCCGAAGGCGAGCAGTGCGGCACGGGACAGGCGGGTCAGGGCGAGGACGTTCACCGCCACGAGGCGGTTCAGGTCCGCGGGTTCCACCCGTGTGAGGGGACCCAGAGCGCCCAGCCCTGCCGCGTTCACGACGACGGCGAGGCTGTCGTGGCCGAGGACGGCCTGTTCGACCCGGGCGAGGCCGCCTTCCTCGGCGAGGTCGGCGGCGAGGACCGTGGCTTCGAGGCCGGTGTCGCGGTGGATGGCCTCGGCGAGTTCGGCCAGCCGGTCCGCGCGGCGGGCGACGAGGACCGGTGCGTATCCGCGCAGGGCCAGTTGCTCGGCGTAGGAGCGCCCGATCCCGGAGGACGCTCCGGTGATCAGTGCGGCGGGTGCGTGGTCGGTGGTCATGGGAACCCTCCGAGGGCGGGCCGGTCCCATCCTGGTGAACGGGCCCGGTATCCCCATGGTGGTGGCCCGTCGCCGGCGGCGCTCCGCGAGGCTCGCCGGCCGGGGTCCGGACGTGGCCGGCGCCGGCCAGCCCCGCGGCCCCCTCCCCGCCCGGCGGGGTGGGGGAGCCGCCGTGGGTCAGCCGTCGGTGTCGCCCGTGCCGCCCCGGGCGGTGAGCACGGCCAGCCGGACCAGATCGGGCCCGGTCAGGCCCGGCCAGCCGTGCACGGCCTGCCGCCATTCCCGCGGGATGGCGGAGCAGCCCCAGCGGGCGCCCAGCAGGGCGCCCGCGATCGCCGCGACGGTGTCGGTGTCCGTTCCGGCGCGTACCGCCGCCTCCAGGGCGAGGCGCAGATGCCGGGCGGGGACGGCGCCCTCGACCGGGTCCGGCTCGGGGACCGCCGTACTGGTGACGGCCGACCAGGCCGCCTGCAGCGCTTCGACGACCCAGCGGTTGCCGGAGAAGTGCCGCGGCGGGTGGGCCTCGGCCTCGTCCAGCCGCTTCACCCATCTGTCCCGTCGCTCCGCGGGCAGGAGGTCCAGGCCGGCGCGGACACCGTCGAAGGTGCCGTGCAGCACCGCGGTGCGGATGCCGGAGCACCACAGCACGCAGGCGTCGGCGCACTCGGGGTCGGGGTGGGTGAGCGCGCTGACGGCGGTGGCGGCCGCGGCCATGGCGTCGGCGTCGCCGAGGTGGGCGAGGGCCACGATCCCGGTCCGCATCAACGAGCCGTTCCCCGCGGTGAGCCGGTGCCCGGCGGTGTACTGGCGGGCGGCCTCCAGCAGCGCCTCACCCGGGGATCCGGGCATGCGGCCGGCGGCGTACAGCACGGTGCGGGTCTGGGCGCCGATGTCGCTGGCGCCTTCGCTCCGCCAGCGCCGGAAGTTGACGGCGATCGCGTCCAGCGCCTCCGGAGCGCGCAGATCCGCCCCGGTCGCCGCCACTTCGGCGATGCAGACCTGCATCTGGGTGTCGTCGGAGTACTCGCCCGGCTTGTACGGCCCGAGCCCTCCGCCGGTCATCCGCGGCTGCTGATCCTCGCGGAGCGTCGCCTTGAACTCATACGGCACCCCGAGCGCGTCGCCGACGGCGGCGCCGAGCAGGACCCCGGCGGCCCGGTCGGTGCCCCGGGCGTCCAGGTGCGGGTTCGGTGTGCGCGTCATGGGCGTCTCCCTGTGATGCGGTGGCCTGCGGGCGGGCCGGAAGGGCGGTGTGGTGCGGGCGGTGGCCGTCCCGGGCGGAAGCGATCGCGATGGTGCGGGCGTGGGGGAGAAGGCGATCGGAGGATCTTGGGACGCCGCGTCAGCCTGGCATGGCACGCACTTATCGTCAAGGAGACGTTATGGGGTGGTTGGGCGATCCCGCACGGATACGGACGGCCTGCGGCAGCGGCCGGCGAACTCGGCTCCGCGGAAGCCGATCGGTGCCCCAACCGCGGCCCCGGGCAGCCGGCCTGAGCCCGGCGCACCCCGCGGCGCGCCGGGCTCCGCGCTCGGATCACCGCCTGCCGGGCGGGTGTCCACGCGGCCTCTCGCGGACGACGGCGCCGGTGGCCGCCCCTCGTGGCCCCGTCATGAGGCGTCGGAACCGATGGCCCTCAGCATCGGGATCCGCGCGGCTTGGCGGCCCGGCCAGAGGGAGGCCAGGGCGCCGATCGCGGCGGTGACGAGGAAGAAGAGCGTCGCCCTGCCCCACGGGACGACCAGGGGGACGCCCTCCTGGCCGAGGACGGCTGCCGCACCGATCGCGGTGCCGGCGACGAGACCCAGTGCGGAGCCGAGGAGGCAGATGGTCACGGATTCGATCCGCAGCAGGGAGCCGATGCCCCGCCGGTCCATGCCGAGGGCCCGCAGCACGCCGATCTCCCGCACGCGCTCGAAGACGGCCATGCCCATGGTGTTGACCACTCCGAGGGCCCCGATCAGCACGGTGACGCTGAGCATGGCGTACATGATGTTCAGGAACGGGCGGGTCCTTGCGGACGCGGCCGCCCGGGCGTCGTCGCGGTCCTGGACGAGGAGTGCGGGGTTGTCCAGGGTGCGCCGGATCTCTCGCTGCAGCGCGGCCGTTCGGCCCGGGGCGGCGTCGACCAGCACGGATTCGACGGTCGGCCGCCGTGCGGCGCCGCCGGTGTGCGCCAGTGCCCTGTCGGAGAGGAGGACGGGGGCCAGCGTGTCCGTGCCGTCGTGGATCGCCACGACGGGGAGGCTGATCCTGGTGCCCGTATCGGTGAGGGTGCCCGTGACGCGGGAGCCGAGCCGCCAGTGCCGGCGTTCGGCCGTCCGCCGGGTGACGGCCACGCCGTGGTCGAGCCGGTCCAGCGATCCCTCGCGCACGGAAAGCGGCGCCAGACGCCGTACGGTGGCGGGGTCGACGCCGTTCACCGCCACGGAGTCGCCGCCGGACAGGTCGAGATAGGTGCCGATGACCGGGGTGACGGCCTCGGCGTCCGCGAGCCGTGCGACGCGGGCGGCGGTGTCGTCGCCGATCTCGCCGAAGTCGACGGCGGTGATGCGCAGATCCGAGGTCATGAGGCGGTCGGCGTCCTGCTCGTCCATCCGGATCACCGAGACCACGGCCACGGTGACGGCGGTGATCACCGTGAGACCGACCATGAGGGTGGTCGCGGTGGCCGCCGTACGGCGGGGGTTGCGGCGGGCGTTCTCCACGGCGAGCCTGCCGCGGACGCCCGCCAGCCGGGTGAGCGGGGCGCGCAGCACTCCGGTGACGCCCAGGGCGATCAGGGGGGTGAGGACGATCAGCCCGATCAGGAGGACGGGTGCGGCGCCGAAGAGGAGGTCCTGGCTGCCGACGGCGGCCGCGACCAGCAGGGCACCGAACGCGGTGACCACCAGGCCGACGACGTTGCGGCGGCGCAGCGAGGCGGCTGCGGGCGGTTCACCGCTGCGCAGCGCGGCCACGGGCGGCACGGCCGCCGCCCGGCGGGCCGGGAGGAAGGCCGACAGCACCGTGACGCCGATGCCGACCGCGAACGCCGCGACGAGCGGCGCGACGGACAGGACGCGCAACGGGGCGCCGGTTCCCTCGGTGACGCCGAACAGCGCGTTCAGCAGCGCCGCGACACCGATGCCCAGGCCGTACCCGCCGACCGAGGCGGCCGTTCCGACCAGGGCGGCTTCGGCCAGGACCATCCGCAGCACATGCCGCCGGGTGGCGCCGAGTGCGCGCAGCAAGGCGTGCTCGCGGGCGCGGGCCGCACTGAGCATGGTGAAGGTGTTGGCGACCAGGAGCGTGGAGACGAACAGGGCGATGCCGGCGAAGGTCAGCAGGAGTCGGGTGAGCTTCTGATCGCCGCTGACGGAGGCCGCCACCTCGGCGTCCAGGTCCGCTCGCGTCACGGCCCGCAATCCGGTGGGCAGCAACGGCCGGGCCTCCGCGGCGAGCCGGGCCTGCGACGTGCCGTCGGCCGCGGTCAGGGTGATCGCCGAGTAGCCGCCCCCGGCGGGGGCGAACCGCTCCCGCGCGGTGCGGGTGTCGAAGGCGATGAGCGTGCCGCCGGCCGCCGACCGGGTGTCCCGGGCGGTGAAGACGCCCACCAACCGGGCGGAGCGGGCGGTGCCGTCGACGACGACGCGCACCCGGTCGCCCACCTGGTACCCGGCCCGCTCGGCGGCCCGCCTCTCGACGGCGACCTCCGCGGCGGTCCGGGGGCCGCGGCCCGCGGTGAGCGGGTAGCGCGGGTCCTCGCCCGTACGGCCGCGGACGAAGTTGACGCCCGCGGAGTGGTAGAGATCGCCGGCCAGCGTGCCGTCGGCGCCGGCGAGGAAAGCGCGGCCCTCCACAGTGCCGCGGACCGCGGCCGCGCCGGGCAGCGCGCGCAGCCGCCGGAGCAGCGCGTCGTCGAGCCGGGGGGCACCCGCGGCGGAGCCGGCCGGCGGCGGAGGGGCGGAAGGATCCGCCGCGACCTCGACGGACACATCGGGTTGGGAGTTGGCCCGCGCGCCGGCCAGCGCCGTGGCGACGGAATCGCCGTAGATCAGCGATCCGGTCACGAAGGCCACGCCGAGGAGCACGGCGAGGGCGGGCATCGCGAATCGCAGGCGGTGGGAGCGCAGGGTGCGGACAGCGGCACGGAACATCGACGGCCTCCGGGAGCGGATCGGCGGGTGGTGGGTCGTCACGGTCGGCCGACTCGCCGCGCGACGTCGAACGCCTTCATCTGCTCCAGCACTCCGGCCGCGGTCGGGTCCGGCATCTCGTGGACGAGGCGTCCGTCGGCCAGGAACAGGGCGCGGTCGGCATGGGCGGCGGCGACCGGATCGTGGGTGACCATCACGATCGTCTGGCCCAGTTCGCGGGCGGAGGAGCGCAGGAAGGACAGGATCCCCGCTGCCGAGCGGGAGTCGAGGTTGCCGGTGGGCTCGTCGGCGAAGACGATCGCCGGACGGGTGGCCAGGGCCCGGGCACAGGCCACCCGTTGCTGCTGGCCGCCGGACAGTTGGGCGGGGCGGTGACCGAGCCGGTCCGACAGCCCGAGGAGCCCGACGAGTTCGGTCAGCCACGCCCGGTCGGGGGCGAGCCCGGCGAGGTCGCCCGGCAGGGTGATGTTCTCCCAGGCGGTGAGGGTGGGCAGCAGATTGAAGGCCTGGAAGACAAAGCCGACGCGCTCGCGCCGCATCCGGGTCAGCTGGACGTCGTTCAGCGAACCCAGGTCGGTCTCGCCGATGCGCGCCGTGCCGGAGGTGGGGGTGTCCAGTCCGGCCAGGCAGTGCATGAAGGTGGACTTGCCGGAGCCGGAGGGCCCCATGATCGCGGTGAACTCGCCCCGCAGGAAACGGGCCGTCACCCCGTCCACCGCCGTGACGCGGGTCGCGCCCTCGCCGTGGACCTTGGTCAGACCGTCGGCGGCGGCGACCACCGTGCCCGGCCTGCCGGGGGCCGGGAGGGTGTCCGTCCTCTGGTTCATCGTCTCGCTCCTGCGCGGGTGCTCGTGGAATGGCGGATCGCCCCGCGGGATCGACCGCATGGGATCGACCGCACGGCGGGGAGGACGCGGCCGGCGGTCTCCGGGGCGTCCGTGGCGGTCCGATCCTTCGATGTGGCGGGGGCGCGGCGGATCCACCGGAATGCCGAACCGGCGCCGCCCGCCTCGGTCGAATGGCCGAGGCGGCGGGTGCGGCACGGGCGTAGCGTGACCTGCCATGATCTCCGCATTCCGCGCCTGGTCCCGTATCCGGCAGGCCGTCCTCTGCCTTGTCGGCACCGCACTGGTGGTCCTCGTGACGCTGGAGGGAGCGAACGCGCCCTACGCACCGGTGGCCGTGGCGACGGTGGTCTCCGGGATACTCTGCCTGGCCGCGCTGGTCGTGCCGGAGCACCGTTTCGCGCGGCAGGCCGCCCTCGCCACGGCCGCCTCGTGCGTCCTGACCGCGGTGGAGACGCAGTTGCCCCAGCGCCCGGAGAACACCCCGGGCATGGTGGAGTTGTGCGCGTTGCTGCTGCTGATCACCCGCGCGGTGCGGCGCCGTCCGGCGTCGAGGGCGCTCCTCCACACGGCGGGAGCGGCTCCGGCCGCCGTGGCGCTTCCCCTGCGGATCGCCGAGTGGGACGCCAACCTCGGCACCCTGATCGGCCTGATCGCGGTGTTCGCGGTGCCGTTCGCCGTGGTGCTCGGGCTCTGCCTGCGGTGGTACGACGCGCTGCGCGCTCGGGAACGCGAGGCCATCCGGCAGGCCCAGCGCCTGGAACACGCCCGCGAACTCCACGACTTCGTGGCACACCACGTCACGGCGATCGTCGCCCGGACCAAGGCCGCGCGCTTCGCGGCCGCGGCCGGCCACACCCAGACCCCGGAGGAAATCGACCGGATGCTCGCGGAGATCGAGGGAGTCGGATCGCAGGCGATGGGGTCGATGCGCGCCATGGTCTCCGTCCTGCGGGACGCCGCCGCGCCCGCCGCCACGCGTCCCACGGCCGATCTGAGCACGCTGCGGGACCTCACGGACGAGTTCTCCGTCCTGGGACCGCCCGCCGCCCTGACCATCGATCCGCGGCTCGCCGACCACGGCCTCGCGCCCGAGATCACCACCGCCGTCCACCGCGTCGTACAGGAGTCACTGACCAATGTGCGCAAGCACGCCGCGGCAGCCGGCCGCGTCGAGGTGCGGGTCGCCCTGCTGTCCGGCGCCCCGGACCGGCTGGAGGTGTCCGTGACCGACGACGGCCGAGGGGGTACCGCGGGGGTACGTGAGACGGCGGACGGGCGCGGTTACGGTCTGGTCGGCCTGGCCGAACGCGTCGAGGCGATCGGCGGGCACGCCACGGCCGGTCCGCGGGACGGCGGCGGCTGGTTCGTGCGCGCCGCCCTCCCGCTGAACGCTGCTTCCCCCGCCGGCTGACGGCCGGTGCACCGCCTGCGATCATGTCCGGCATGACGATCCGGGTGCTCATCGCCGACGACCAGGAGATGGTCCGCGCCGCCTTCCGCATGATCCTGGACTCCCAGCCGGACATGCGGGTCGTCGCCGAAGCGGCGGACGGCGCGGCGGCCGTGGAACAGGCCCGACGGATACGGCCCGACGTCTGCCTCCTGGACATCCGCATGCCGGAACTGGACGGGCTGGAAGCCACCCGCCTCCTGGCCGGACCCGGCGTCCCGGACCCCGTGAACGTCCTGATCGCCACCACTTTCGACCTGGACGAGTACGTCTACCGCGCACTGCGCAACGGCGCTTGCGGCTTCCTCCTCAAAGACGGCGCCCCGGGCCTGCTCACCGAAGCGGTACGCGCCGCGGCGGCGGGAAACGCCCTCATCTCCCCTTCGGTGACCGTCCGTCTGCTCGCCCACATGGCGCCCCGCGACCAGCTCCAGCCCCGCGACCGGCGTGCGGCCGCCTCCGAGGCCCGACCGCTCCGGTCCGCGAAAGCCGGTTCCGGCGGAATGGCCGAACCCCTGACGCAGCGTGAGCTCGACGTCGTACGCCTGGTCGCACGCGGCCGTACCAACGAGGAGCTCGCCGCCGAGCTGTACGTCACCCTGTCCACGGTCAAGACCCACCTCGGCAACGTCCAGCGCAAGCTCGCGGCCCGCAACCGGGTCGAGATCGCCGCCTGGGCCTGGGAGAACGGCATCTGCACCGGCGACCGGGGCTGACCGCGGGCGGGGCGGAGCGCGCCGCGGCCCTTGTCAGGCCGCGGCACCCAGGTTCCCGGTGAAGAACCCGGCGAGCTTGTCGACGGCGGGGTCCACGTACTGCTTCCGGTCGTAGAGGTCGACGTGACTGGCGCCGTCGATCCAGTGGATCTCCTTGGGCCCCGTGGCGCGCTGGAACGCCTCGACGCTCATCCAGGAGGTGACGGCGCGGGCGCCGACGATCATCAGCAGCGGCCGCGGGCCGATCAGCGGGACGGCGGCGAAGGCGTCGAAGGCCGCGATCCTGTCGACACTGGCCCACGTGAGGAAGCTCCCCGAGCGGGGGTGCCGGGCGCGCGGGGTGCGGTAGTACTCGAAGCCTTCGACACCGTGGTCCCCGCCGAGCGTACGCGCCTGTTCGGCGGTGTCGGGGAAGAGGGTGAGCACCGCGGGCTCCTCGCCGTGCGCCTCGGCGGTGCGTGCCCGGGCGGCGGCGCCGAGCATGTCCTGGAAGACGGCCGGGTCCTGGGCTCCGTCGGCCCCCAGGCGGAACTGGCGGGCGATGTCCGCGGCGCTCACGGTGCCGACGGCCCTGATGCGCTGATCACCGGCGGCCGCGGCCAGGACATAGCCGCCGGAGGCACAGATCCCGAGGGCTCCGATCCGGCCGCTGTCGACCTCGCCGCGTGTGGTGAGGAAGGACACGGCGGCCTTGACGTCCTCGACGCGTTGGGCCGGATCCTCCAGGCCGCGGGGCTCGCCGCCGCTCGCGCCCTGGTAGGCCGCGTCGAAGGCGAGCGTGACGAAGCCCCGCTCGGCCAGGTGTCGCGCGTACAGCCCGGCGGCCTGTTCCTTCACCCCGCTCCCGGGGTGCCCGACGACGATCGCCGGACGGGGCCCTGCCGCCGGGGCGTCGGGGGTGTGGAGGTGGCCGGCGAGCGTGATGCCGGCGCTGTCGAAGGTGACGGAGGTGACGGAGGTCTCGGCCATGGATCTTTCCGTTCCGTGGTCTTCCCGCAGCCGCTCATCAGGGGCTCCGGGTCCCGGCACCATGCCGGGCATGCATCCACCATCGCCGCAGCTCAGAGGGGGTGGAAGAGGCAGATTCCTGCCTGGGAAAGATCCTGCCCCCTCACTCGGGCCGGTGGGCGGGTCACAATGGAGGGCATGGCTCCGGCATCCGATCCCCGCGCCCTCGGGGCCTTCCTGAAGGCCCGCCGCGCACAGCTGGCACCGGGCGAATGCGGTCTGCCGGAGACGGACGCTCCCCGCAAGGTGGCGGGGCTGCGCCGCGAGGAGGTCGCCCGGCTCGCGGCGATCAGCGTCGACTACTACACGCGACTGGAACAGGGCCGTGTCAGGGCGTCCGCATCCGCGCTCGCCACCCTGGCGGGCGCACTGCGTCTCGACGACGACCAGCAGCGGTACCTCTATGAGCTCGCCGGCAGGACCGACGCGCGCCCCGGCCGTCGACGGCCGGCGCAGCGCGTACGGCCCGCCGTGCGGCGGCTGCTCGACCAGCTCACCGCGACCCCCGCCCTGGTGCTCGGCACCCGCATGGACGTCCTGGCCTGGAACACCGCGGCGGCAGCCCTGTACACCGACTTCTCCTCGATCCCGCCGGGCCGGCGCAACTACGTGTACCTGCTGTTCACGGACCCCGCCGTCCGGGGTCTGCACCGGCAGTGGGAACACGACGCCCGCGACGCCGTCGCCGCGCTGCGGATGGAGGCGGCCGCGGACCCCCACGACCCCGAACTCGCCCGGCTCGTCGGCGAGCTGGCCGTACAGGACGCCGACTTCCGCACCTGGTGGGCCGAACACCGCGTCATCAGCTCCGGTTACGGCACCAAGCACTACCGGCACCGTCTGGTGGGCGACCTCACGCTGGACTGCGACACCTGGAGCAGCCCCGACGGATCGGGGCAGCGCCTCATGGTCCTGACCGCCGAACCCGGCAGCCCGTCGCACGACGCACTGCGGATCCTCACCTCATGGACGGCCGGGCAACCGGGCGCGGCCCGGACGGAAGGACACGGCGAGTAACCGGCCGCGATGCCGGAGGGGACGGAGACGTCGCTCGTCGGAGGCGTCCGCGCGTGCTCATGACCGGGCGGCGATCCGCCCGAACTCCGGGCGGTGGCCGCGGTGTCGGGAGCCTGACGACGGCAGCGGCGCGGCGGCCCGCGACGAGGGCGGACACGGCGGCCACATCACCCCCTTGGCTACCCGGGGCCCGGCGCGCCATCCGGCGCTCCGGGCCCCGTGGTTCGCGCCGCGCTCCGGTCAGCGGGCGCGGCCGCCGCCCGGCAGCAGCGCCAGTCCGGCGACGACGGCGCGGTGGTCCGTGCCCGGGAGGGTCCGCTCGTGGACGGAGGTCGCCGCGATGCCGGATCCGTGCAGGACGTGGTCGAGTGGGATCACCGGCGGGACGAGGGAGTGTCCGACCGGCCAGGTGCGGGCCCCTCCGCGGCCGAGTTCGGCGTGGGTGTCGGTGAGGCCGGCCGCCAGCAGCCTGCGCATCGGGGTGTGGTCGAGGGTGGCGTTGAAGTCGCCGAGGAAGACGGTGTCCGGGCCGGCGTTCCGGGCGAGGGCGGTGAGTGCCGTCATGTCCCGTGTCCAGCGGCGCGCGTCCCCGAGGGGGTAGTAGGTGTGCACGGCCACGAGCCGTACCGTGCGTCCGCCGATGGCGACTTCTGCGGTGGTCTGGGGCCAGGCGGTGTCCAGTCGCGTCGTGCCGGCGTGGGACAGCGGGCGCCGCGAGTAGATCGAGGAGTCGTACTCCGGGTGGAGTTCCCGGTACGGCATCAGCTCGTCCAGCCCCGCCCTGTCGAGCGCGTCCAGCCCGCCCGAGGGGGTCTGTTCCACCGCCAGCACATCGATCCGCTCGGTGCGGACCAGTTCCACCACGGCCCCCGGATCGACGCCCCCGCCCTCCGTGTTGAGGGTGGCGACCCGCAACTCGTGCACGTCCGCGGGGATTTCCCGGCCGTCCGGCACGAACCGCGGCAGCAGCAGCGCCACATGGGCGGCCACGAGAAGTGCGGCGAAGGCCACGGCCCATCGCGACCGCAGGGCGGGAACCGCGACCATCACGCTCAGGGTCAGCACGGCGAGGACGGCCGCATAGGGGAAGAGCACCATCGGTACGGCCAGCGGGGTTCCCGCGTCGAGACCCGTCAGCCGGACGACGAGCAGGGCGGCGGGCACGGCGAGTACGACGCCGCAGCCCACCAGGGCGCCCCTCCGCCCGCGGCGACCGCGTGTCCGCCGCCGGTCCGCGGCACGCTCGGCGCCGGCAACTGTGCCCGTCATCCGTCCCCACCCTGGAGTCCCGCCCGGCGAAGTCGGTGATCACCGGTTTCCGGTACGGGGACGTCGGCGGGGGCACGTACGGTTCCGGCCGACTTCACCAGTGCGCACGGGGCGCGTCCGGCGGACGGCAGTGTGGGCCCTCACCACAGCCGCGGTGAGGGCCCACACTCGCTCCCGGCGCGCCCCGCACGGGGCGCCGCCCGGGCTACAGCTCCTTGATGCGGATGTCGCGGTAGGAGATCACGTCCGTCGTGCTGTGCACCTGGAGGCCGATGTAGCCGGTGGCGTAGCGCCGGCCGTCGGTGCCCGGGTCCCCGGCGCGCGGCGGGGTGAAGACCTGCCCGCCCACGTTGTCGAAGTCATTGATCACGACACCGTTGCGCAGGATGGTGAAATGCTGCCCCTCCGCGCGGATCTCGTAGTCGTTCCAGGTGCCCTTCGGGGTCACCCCCGCAGCGCCCAGGCCCACCCGGTCGAAGCCGTAGACCGAGCCTGTCTTGTACATGTCGCCGTCCGGGCGGTCGAGGATCTGCAGCTCGTGCCCGTAGTTGATGGCGACCCACTCGGGGCGGGACTCCTCGGGGTGGTCGTGGACGTTCGGGAAGCGGATGAAGACCCCGCCGTTGGCGTTGCCCGTGCCCGGGGCGTCGTCGCGGAACCGGAGCTTCAGCGAGAAGTCGCCGTACTTGCGTTCCGGGAACCACAGCATGCCCATGCCCGGCACCGTCGTGCTGCTGGTGATGGCGCCCTCGCCGGAGAGCGTGAACCGGCCGCCGCCGACCTGCTCCCACTTGGCCAGGGACGCCTCCGTGCCATCGAACAGATCGCGGTAGCCCTCCGTCTGGCCGGGCTTGCCGATCTTCGACTGCTTGGCCGCCTTGGTGATCTTGTTGAACTCGCGCTGGTCGATGACGTTGTCCGCGAGCAGCTTGTCGAGGACGCCGTCGACGTGCTTGAGGAACAGCGCGTGCGAGGACCAGTCCTTCTCGTCCTCGATCAGCTCGTTGATCGTGCAGCGGCTGCGGGTGAGCCGGTTCGGCACGCCCGAGTCGACCGCGCCCACGATGACCGTCAGCCGCTCGTCGTACTCGGGGCAGTCGGGCGCCGGAACACCGCCGCCCTGCGCGATGGTGAAGGCCACCTGCCGGGCCGCGGAGGTGTTGCCCGCCATGTCCGTCGCCCGGTACGCCAGCGTGTGGTAGCCGATCCGGTCGACGATGACGGGAGTGGTGTACGCGAGGTACGGGCCGCCGTCCAGGGAGTACTCGGTACGGTCCACACCGGAGCCCTCGTCGGTCGCGGTGAGGGTGACCTTGGCGCTCGTGACGTACGCGCCGCCCGAGTTCTTGGTGCCGGTCACCGTCGCCGAGGTCTCCGGCGCGGTGGTGTCCTGCGTGGGCGGTGCCACGACGGTGAAGGCGACGGACTTCTCGGCCGCCGCGTTCCCCGCCTTGTCGGTCGCGCGGTAGCGGACGGTGTGGTCACCGAGCTGGTGCACCATCACCGGCGCGGTGTACGGCTGCCAGGCGCCGCTCGCCCCGATCGCGTACTCGATGGTGTTGACGCCCGAGCCGGTGTCCGAGGCGGTGACGGTGACCGTGGCCATCGTCAGGTAGTCGCCCGCCTCGTCCTTCTCGCCGCTCACCGTCGCCGAGGTCTCCGGCGGGGTCGTGTCGTCGGTCGGCGGCGCGACCACCTCGAAGGCGACGGTCTTCTCCGCCGCGGTGTTGCCCGCCTGGTCGGCGGCGCGATAGCGGATGGTGTGGGAGCCGACCCGGTCGACGACGACCGGGGTGGTGTAGGCCTGCCAGGGGCCGTCCGCGCCGACCGCGTACTCGACGGTCTTGACGCCGGAGCCGTCGTCGGCGGCCGTCACCGTGACCGTGGCGGAGCCGACGTAGGCGCCGTCGGCGTTCTTCTGACCCGTCACCTCGGCCGCCGTGGTGGGCGCGGTGGTGTCCTGGTTCCCGGGCTCGGTCACCGTCAGGATCCCCTGCATCTGGCCGTGGCCGGGGATGCTGCAGAAGAAGCGGTAGCGGCCCGGGGTGAGGGTCACGTCGACGCTGTGCCTGCCGCCGCTGTCGTCATTGGGGTTGGCCAGGATGTTGATCGGCACGTCGTGGTTGTACTCGGGGTCCGACACGTCGAAGGTCAGCGTGTGCGGCATGCCGATGTCATTGCCGGTCGCCGCGCTGTTCTCGAAGACGAGTGTCGCCGGGCCGGCCACCGCCGTCGTCGGGAAGCCGGTGTACCGGTCGGTGCGCGAGCTCGCCGTCCAGGTGAGCACCTGGGCCGCGGCCGCGGTGCCGTCGGCCGCACGGTCGTCGGAACGCCCGTACGCCGCCGTCGAGGTGAGCCCGAGCACCATCAGGAGCGCGCCCAGCAGGGCGGACCACAGGCGTGGGGGTCGCTGTCTCACTGTTCCGCCTTCCTGGCCAGATCCGTCGCGGCGGGAGTGGCCTCGCCGCCCTTGTACGTCACACGCCACAGCGAGGACTGGGAGTCGGAGGTGAAGAAGCCGCGCCCGTAGTCGAGGACGTAGAGCGAGCCGTCCGGCGCGAACTTCCAGTCCATGAGGTTGCGGATGCCGCCCTGGCCGACCGGGATGATCTTCTTCAGCGACTCGGCCGTGACGGGCAGTCCGCCCTTGCCGACGGTCTTGGGGTCGGTCAGCACCGCGTGGCGCGGGTTGTCCGCGTCGTAGAAGTCGCCGACGAACCACTTGCCGTCCCAGTACCGCGGCCACGCCTCGGCGCCGGCGGTCGCCGCGTCGTAGCGGTAGACCGGGCCGTCCATGGTCGCCTGGCCGCCGCCCTTGAGCCACGGCAGGAGGTATCGGGCCTCCTCGTTCTTGTAGCTGGGAATCCCGTTGGCATCCCGGGGGAAGTCGGGTGCGCCGCCCTGCGGGGAGTACCAGATGGTGTTGCCGGTGATGGGCGGGAGGTTCACCAGGCCGTCGTTGTTGGGCGACTCGTTCTTGGGGGCGTCGCAGTCGTACCAGCCCAGCGGCTTGCCCGGGTCCGGCAGGTTGCGGTCGCGGTAGGGCTGCTTGTTGCCCATGCAGAACGGCCAGCCGTGGTTGCCGGCCTTGGTGATCGCGGCGAACGTGTCGTACTTCGCCGGTCCCCAGGTCGTGCTCGGCGAGCCCGCGTCGGGTCCGACCCAGCCCGCGTAGAGGATGTCGGTCTTCTTGTCGACGGAGATGCGGGCCGGGTTGCGCACGCCCATGACGTAGATCTCGCCGCGGGTCTTGTCGCCGCCCTCGTCCTGCTCCTGGCCCGTGAAGAGGTTGCCCGCGGGCAGGGTGTACGTGCCGTCGGGTTCCGGGTGGATGCGCAGGATCTTGCCGTTGAGGTTGTTGGTGTTGCCGGCCGTACGGCGGGCGTCCGCGAAGGACAGGCCCTTGAAGGCGGGCTCCGGGTTGTTGCCCGAGTAACCGCCGCTGAAGCCGGACGAGTTGTTGTCACCGGTGGCGATGTAGAGATTGCCCTTGGAGTCCCAGGCCATCCCGCCGCCGGCGTGGCAGCAGCTGTGCACCTGGACGGGCCAGGTGAGCAGGACCTTCTCGGAGGCCGGGTCCAGCGTGTTCGAGGCGAGGTCCAGCGTGAAGCGGGAGACGCGCCGCTGCGCGACGTGCTTGTCGCGGTCGAGGCCGGAGTGCGGGGTGTAGTGGAGGTACACCCAGCCGTTGGTCTCGAAGGCGGGGTCCAGTTCGATGCCGAGCAGCCCCTCCTCGACCTTGGTGAGTTCGTCGCCGCCGCCCTTGTTGCCGAAGACGGTCAGCGCGCCCGCGAGCGTCACCTTCTTGGTCGCCGGATCGTAGACGTGGATCTGGCCGAGGCCCTTGCCCATGTCGGGGCTGTTCCAGTCGGTCACGACGGGCGCGCCGTTCGCGCCGCCGCCCCGGCCGATGTACAGCACGCGCCCGTCGGGGGCCACGACCAGGCCGTGCGGCTCGCCGATCTGGTCCTGCTGCCCGGGCTGGTTGGGCTGGGTGACCTTCACCGCGCTGTAGTTGGCGTCGATGGTCGCCTTGCAGTCGGCGCGCGAGAGCCGGGTCGTCCACTGGAGGGCGCCGCGCAGATGGTCGCGGAAGTCGGTCTCGGCGAACGACTCCGCGGTACCGCCCATCCCGGTGTAGAAGGACCGGCCGCCGTCGTAGTCACGGCACCAGGAGACGGGGTGGTCGGCGCCGTTGGCGCCGGCCCCCGGTTGGTAGCTGCTCTCCCGGACCCTGGCGACGGTGTGCACCTTGCCGGTCGGGTTGCTCGACCAGTTGAGCCACTTGTCGGGGCGCTTCCACTCCACCGGCAGATTCCGGGTGGCCGGATTGACCCGGTCGGGGACCTCGACGGTGGCGCGCTGCACCCCGGCCGGGCTGGTCGCCGCGGGCCGCGCGCCGATCAGGCCGGTGAACCAGTCGGAGTACGGTTCGGTCCTGGCCGCGTCGTGGATGCCGAGGAAGCCGCCGCCGGCCTCCAGATACGACTCGAGGCCGGCCTCCTGCTCGGGGTCGAGCACGTCGCCGCCGCCGGTCAGGAAGACGACGGCGTTGAAGGTGCCCAGCCGCTTCGCGTTGGTGAAGACCCCGGCGTCGTCCGTCGCCACGGTCTTGAACCGCTGCGCGGCGGGACCGGACAGGCCGATCGCCTCGATCGCCTCGATACCGGCGTCGACGGTCGGCGACTCCTCGGTCGCGGATGCGTGGAACACCAGGACCTTGACGTTCTTGCCGCCCGGTGGGGACGGTAAGGATAACGTTGTCGGCGCCGTCGACTCCGGCTCCGGATACGGTCTGGCCGAGGCGGCGTTCCCGCCCAGCAGGGATGCCGCCATGGTCCCGGCCACCAGGACCGCGGCCGCGCCTCTCCGGGATCTCGACCGGTGATGTGGTGCGCTCTGCATGGTTCACCCACCCTCGTAGGTCACAGCAACAGCGCCTGAAGCTAGACGGCTTTTGACGGTCCGCCAATAGCTATGGACGGAATCTCACCAACTTTGTCCCGAGTGTGGATAAACAGGGGGTGCTGGTCTACCGTGTGGCCGTCCCCGGGGACTCTCGCGCCCCACCGTCTCCTCACGGCACTGGAGAGACCGGTATGGCATTGGACAGAAGGAGCTTCAACCGGCGGCTGCTGGCGGGTGGCGTGGTAGCCGCCGCCGGGACGACATCGTTGTCGATGGCGTCCGCCCCCGCGGCCTCGTCCGCGGAGCCCTCGCCGCCCACCGCACCCGCCGGCGGCCAGGTCCGCCACCTCAAGCTCTACGCCGAGACCCTGCCGAACGGTCGGATGGGGTACGGCCTGGAGAAGGGCAAGGCCACCGTGCCGGGCCCGCTGATCGAACTGATCGAAGGCGACACGCTGCACATCGAGTTCGAGAACACCGCGGACGTGGACGCCAGCCTCCATGTCCACGGCGTGGACTACGACATCGCCAGCGACGGCACCCGGATGAGCCGCAGCCATGTGGAGCCGGGCGGCACACGGACGTACACCTGGCGCACCCACGCCCCCGGCCGGCGCAAGGACGGCACCTGGCGGGCGGGGAGCGCGGGGTACTGGCACTACCACGACCACGTCGTCGGCACGGACCACGGGACGGGCGGCATCCGCAAGGGCCTCTACGGGCCGGTCGTCGTGCGCAGGAAGGGCGACATCCTGCCGGACAAGCAGTTCACCATCGTCTTCAACGACATGACGATCAACAACAGACCCTCCGCCGACACCCCGAACTTCGAGGCGACGGTGGGCGACCGGGTCGAGATCATCATGATCACGCACGGCGAGTACTACCACACCTTCCACATGCACGGTCATCGCTGGGCCGACAACCGGACGGGCCTGCTGACCGGGCCCGACGACCCCAGCCGGGTGATCGACAACAAGATCACCGGACCGGCGGACTCCTTCGGCTTCCAGATCATCGCGGGCGAACACGTGGGCGCGGGCGCGTGGATGTACCACTGCCACGTCCAGAGCCATTCCGACATGGGAATGGCCGGTCTGTTCCTGGTGGCCAAGCCGGACGGCACGATCCCGGGCCACGAGCCGCACCACCCGGACCACCCGGCGGGCGCGGCGAAGCCCGCCGAGGGCAAGAAGGGCGCGAAGAGCGCGGAGAGCGGCTCCGCGGGGGAGCACGCCCATCACGGAGGCTGACGCCCGACTCGCGGGGGGCGCGGGGCGGGGCCGCCCGCGGGACGGCCTGCCGCGGCCACCCGCGAGCCGACGGGATGCCACGGCCGGCCGGCGTGTTCGCCGGGCACGCCGGCCGACGGCACGCGCACCGCAGGGGTGGTGGCGCGGCCGCTCCCGGGGCTCCGCGGCGGCGGGGCCCCGGGAGTGCCGGTGCGGCCCCCGGGGCGTCACCGGTGGAGGGCGTCGACGATCCCCGCGTACATCTCGGCCATCCGCGAGCGCCGCGTCTTGATCGTCGGCGTCAACTCGTCGCTGTCGGCGACCCGGTCGGCGTCCAGCACCCGCCGGCACCGGACCTGCTCCACCCGGGACGGCCGCTCGTCGGCCGTGGCCACCTCCGCTGCGACGGCCCGCACCAGGTCCTCGTGGCCGACGACCGCCCGGTGGGCGCCGTACTGAGCCGGCACCGCCGCCGGGGGACCGGTCCCCGGTCCACGCCCGCCGGGGGACGCCGGACCTGAGTCCCGGAGTCCTCGTCCGGCACCTTATATGCTTGACTGGTCAAGTATCGAGTTCCGGACGGAGCGCCACGCGGCGTCGCGGCGTCGTACAACGCACTGGAGGCAAGATGAGTTTTCTGCTGAACGACGTAGCCCCCGACGATCCGGCCTGGAACAAGCGCGGCGCGCTCTTCGTGCCGTCCGGCCAGGGCCCGACCGTCTGGGCCGCCGACGACGTCTACACGGTCAAGGCCACGGGCGCCCAGACCAACGGGAGCCTGGGATTCGTCGAGGCCACCGTTCCGGCCGGGGGTGGCCCGATCCCGCATGCGCACACGGAGGAGGACGAGACCTTCTACGTCCTCGACGGTGAACTGGAGTTCATCGACGGCGACCACGAGTTCACCGCCGTGGCGGGAGACTTCATCCATGTCCCCAAGGGGATCCGGCACGGCTTCAGGAACAGGCGCATTCACGCCGCGAGGCTGCTGTTCATCTACACGCCGCCCGGCCTGGAGCAGCTCATGCTGGACCACAGCACGCCCGCCCGCCCCGGTGAGACGCCGCCGCCGATCAGCGACGACATGAAGGCCCGCGCCGAGCAGGTGATCCGGCGGTCCAAAACGATCATGCTTCCCTGAGCGCCGTCCCGCGAAGCGGCCCGGGGCGCCGGCCCCGGCCGCGGTGTCAGCAGCGGATTCGCAGATGTACGACCAGGACGTCCGGCGGCAGGTCGTCGAGGTAGGCGTTGGCGAAGGACAGGTAGTCGTTGCCATAACCGGGCCGAGAGGGATCCGATCCGTCCGTCCAGATGCCGTCCAGGGTGAGCAGGTGCTCCGTGGGTACGGCCCACTTGGCTTCCAACCGGTAGTAGGCGGGCAGGTCGTGCTCGAGTGAGGCGGCGGCGAAGTCGTCGCGCTCGCGCCAGGCGCGCTCGGCCCTCGCTGCGGCGTCGACACGCATGGAGGTGAAGTCGAGCAGGCCGCGGGGGCCGCCGTCGCACAGGGAGGGCTGCCGGCGGCGTGTCTCACCACGGGGGCCGACGGGTTCCCTGATCAGCCGAGGATCGCCCTCGTGCCCGGCGAGCACGGTGAACTCCGCGCCCGGTCCGCCCAGACACCATGTGTCCCACTCGCCCTGGTAGGGCTCCGTGTTGGAGTTCCTGTCGTAGGGCGCCACGGCGGCCGCCACCGCGGCGCGCACGTCCGAACCGGCCGACGCCGGCAGGCAGACGGTGACACGTTCACCCGACAAGGACTCTCCCGGCTGCTGTTGGCGTGCGGACATACTGCCATGGGCCGATGCCGTGATCCTGCCCCCCGCGGGCCCGCGGTCGCGGCGCCGTGCACGCCCCCCATGGAACCCGCGTCGGACGGAGGCGCCGACGTACGGCCACGGACCGCAAGGGCGGAACCGCCCTTGCGGTCCGTGGCCGTATGCGGGCGTCAGCCCGCGGTCTTCTCGCTCTCGGCGGCCGCGCCACTCTGCCGCTGTCGGGCGTTCATCCGCGCGGTGTGGCGCATGTCGTGGCGTTCGGCGGGCGGCTGCTCGCCGCGTATCTCGGCCAGGAGGGCCGTGATGGCGGACATGATGTCCTCGCCGGCTTCCTTGAGCACGGTGGGCGTGAGCTCCTTGCCGAGGTGCCGGCTGAGGTCGACGGGCGGCCCGGCCACCACCTGTACCCGCTGGCGGGGGGCCAGCCAGATGCGGCGGTCGCCGCGGCCCCCGCGCGCGTAGGGCGGCACGACGCGATGCGCGCCCCACTGGGCGACCGGGATGACGGGTGCGCCGGTCGTCAGGGCGATTCGGGCCGCACCGGTCTTGGCGGTCATCGGCCACAGGTGCGGATCGCGGGTCACGGTGCCCTCGGGATAGATCGCGACGCACTCTCCCCTGCCGACCGCCTCCACGGCGTGGCGGAGCGCGTGTGCGGCATCCGCGGTTCCGCGGTGGACGGGGATCTGGCCGGTCTTGCGCAACATCATGCCGACGAAGGGGATGCCGAAGAGCGAGGCCTTGGCGAGCAGCCGGGGCGGCCGGCCGCTGCTGTACTGGAAGTGCCCGTAAGTGAGCGGGTCGAAGGGGGAGATGTGGTTGACGGCGGTGATGAAGCCGCCCTCGCGGGGTATGTGTTCGTGCCCGCGCCACTCGCGTCTGACCAGTATGAACAGCACCGGTCTCACGATGGCCGCGGCCAGTCGGTACCAGAAGCCGTAGCGGATGTTCGAGCTGCCGGGCACCCCGGGTCCTCCTCTGCGTGCGCGGCGCGATCCGGCCGCTGGTTCTGTGTCGTTCCGCCGTTTCACCGTTCCCCGTTCCCGGCGGGCCGGTCGGGCCGGCCGGGTGGTGTCCGCGATCCCTCGGCCCTCCGTCAGGGGACGGCTACGGCCGGGGGCGGGTCCACGCGTGAGTGATCGCACGGTGCGGAACTCGCCGGGTCGGCCACGGCGGGGGAGTGGGGACACCCACGGGCGAGCGTAAGGCTCGCTGCGGCCCGAACCGGGCCTTGCGGAAGGTGTCCATGGACGCTCTCATGTGCGGTGGAACGGGCTCGTGTCCACCGCGACGCGCATCGCGACGGCCGACGATTTGTTTGACTCTGCAACATTCTAGGTCGCCTGCGGTTTGCCGATCAACTTCTTTTGCCGCCCACGGCCGCCCCAGGCCACCCCCGGCCGCCCACGCTTCCGGCCACCCCGGGCCGCCGACGCACCCGGCCGGGTGCGGCCCGTACGGCAATCGCCGCTCGCCTCGGCCCCGTTGGCGGATGTCAAGATCTGTTCGAAATCTTAAGGATGTGATCGTATTCCGCCAAGAAATCGCAAGGAGGAACAGTGTTCTTCTCCACGGCCCGAACATCGGGCTTGGTGGCTCTTGGCGCCGCGACAGCCGTGCTCGCCACCGTCCTGACCCCCGCACCGGCGGGCGCGACCGCGTCCACCGCCCGGCCGGAGGGGCCAACGGCCGCTTCCGCCGCGGGTGCCCCGAAGACCGTGACGCTCATCACCGGGGACAAGGTCACCGTCACCCCGGGCTCCGGCGACGGACGCGACACCCTGAGCGTCGAGCGCCGTGCCGGGGCCACGGGGTCGGTGCGCATCGTTACCGAGGGGCGCGACACCTATGTCTACCCGGACGACGCGCTCGCCTACGTCACCGCGGACCGCCTCGACAAACGCCTGTTCAACGTCACCGGGCTCCTCGCGCAGGGCTACGACGACGCGCACGCCCCGCGGCTGCCCCTGATCCTCACGAGCGGGAACCCTGCTGCTCTGCGCCGGACGGGTACGGCGCTGCCGGGCGTGGGAACCCGCCGGGAACTGCCGTCGGTCGGCGGCCAGGCGGTCACGGCCGACCGCACGGCGGCGGCCGACGCCTGGACCACCCTCACGGACGGCGACTCCTCGGGCCGGCGCACGGCCGGCTCCCGCGAGACCGGCGCGGCCCCGTCCTTCGCGGGCGGCATCGACAAGATCTGGCTGGACGGCAAGACGAAGGCGACGCTCGCCGACACCACGGCCCAGATAGGCGCGCCCGAGGTCTGGGAGTCGGGAGGCACCGGCTCCGGCGTCAAGGTCGCCGTGCTGGACACCGGTGCCGACACCGGGCACCCGGACCTGAAGGACCGGATCGTCGGTACGCGCAGCTTCGTCCCCGACCAGGACGTCCCCGACGGCAGCGGCCATGGGACCCACGTCGCCTCCACCGTCGCCGGGACGGGCGCGGCATCGGACGGCAAGGAGAGGGGCGTGGCCCCCGGCGCCGATCTGTTGGTCGGCAAGGTCCTCGGCAACCGCGGTGAGGGGCAGGAGTCCTGGGTCATCGGCGGCATGGAGTGGGCCGCCCGCACCGAGCACGCGAAGGTCGTCAACATGAGCCTCGGCAACGCCGAGCCGAGTGACGGAAACGACCTGATGAGCCAGAGCCTCAACGCTCTGAGCGCCGAAACGGGCACGCTGTTCGTCGTCGCCGCCGGCAACTCCGGCCGTGGCGCCACCCCGTACACCATCGGATCCCCGGCAGCCGCCGACGCCGCACTGACGGTGGGAGCGGTCGGCTCCTCCGACGAACTGGCGAACTTCTCCAGCGTCGGGCCGCGCATCGGTGACGAGGCGATCAAGCCCGACGTGACCGCGCCCGGCGTGGACGTGCTGGCGGCACGCTCGCAGTACGCGGGCGGCGGAGAGGGCTACTACACCACGATGAGCGGGACGTCGATGGCGTCCCCGCACGTCGCCGGCGCCGCGGTCCTGCTGGCCCAGCGGCATCCCGACTGGTCGGCCGCCCGGTTGAAGGACGCGCTGATGAGCACCAGCAAGCCGACCCCCTACCTCACCGCCTACCAGGGGGGATCGGGGCGTGTCGACGCGGCGGCCGCCGTCCGCGCCGAGGTCACGGCGACCGGCTCGGTCTTCCGCTTCCTGCGCTGGCCCAACGGGAGCGCCGATCCCGTCCGCCAGAAGATCACGTACACCAACTCCGGGGACGAGCCCGTGGCCCTGCGGCTCGCGGTGGAGCCGGGCACGTCCGGCGACGACGCGTTCGCCCTGTCCGCCGACCAGGTCACCGTGCCCGCCCACGGCAGCGCCGGCGTGGAGGTCGGCACCGATCCGGCTGGCCTCGCGCGCGGGAACCACACCGCCAGGATCGTCGCACGCGACGACACCGGGGCCACGGTCGCCCACACGGTCGCCGGCGTCGGCGTCGAACCGGAGCGGTACGACCTCGGCATCACCATGAAGGACCGTACGGGCAAGCCGATGAGCGGCTGGATCCACCTGAAGGGCACCCTCAGCAGGTCCACCACCGCCTATGAGATCCCCGAGAGCGGAGAGCTGACCCTCCGCCTGCCCGCCGACACCTACGCCGTGGTGTCGTACGCGGACGTCCAGGGCACCCACGGCCCCAGCTCCCGGGGCATCGCCCTGCTGGGCGACCCCGAGGTGGAGCTGACCGCCGACCGGCGGATCGCGCTGGACGCCTCGAAGGCCCACCAGGTGCGGGCCGTCACGCCGAAGCCCAGCACCCTGGTCAACACCCGGCTCGACTACTTCCGTTCCTTCACCTCCACCGACCCCAGCCCCGGCGACTACAACGCGCTCAGGGAGAACGTCATCGTCGGGCGGGGTTACGACAGCATCTGGGCCCAGCCGACCGGCGCCAAGGTGCGGCAGGGCAGCTTCGTCTTCGCCACGCGCCTGCGGGCCCAGGAGACCCCGCTCGACCTGTCCTACGACGGCAAGCGGATCGACGACGCGCTCGCCCAGGACGGAAGCGCCGCGCTCCCCGACGGCACGTCGACGCACGACGCGGTCTTCGCCGGCGACGGTTCGCCCGAGGAGCTCGCCAAGGCGCGGGTCCGGGGCAGGGTCGCCGTGGTGCGCCACAACGCCGAAGTACCGCCCTCGGCCCAGGCGTCGGCGGCGAAGGCGGCGGGCGCGCGGCTGCTGCTCGTGGTCAACGACCAAGTGGGCCGCCTGTCCACCTGGTACGGCGAGCCGGACTACTCCGGTACCGCGGACGTTCCCGTCGTGTCGGTGAACAGGGACGAGGGCGAGGCGATCATCGAGAGGATCGCCTCGGCGCACCAGCACCGGATCCGGCTCCGGGTGGAGGCGCACCCGTCTCCCGCGTACCTGTACGACCTGGTCAAGTACCACAACGGCGCCATACCCGAGGACGTGGCCTACCGGGCGGACCCCGACCGGCTGGCGCGCGTCGACCTCACCTTCGCCCAGCCGCAGGGCAAGCAGGCCCTCGAACGCAGGACGGACTTCCCGCCGTACGAGTGGGCCACGGGGTACTCCTTCGGACTGGAGCCCATGGCCGCCGGACGGCGCACCGACTGGGTCTCCGCGGGCGACGACGTCACCTGGCAGCAGACCACCTCGGTCAGCGGCTGGGTGGGCGCCGTCAACAGCCCGGCCTCCTACCGGCCGGGCAGCGTCCAGCAGGAGCGATGGCTCGGCCCCGTCCTGCGGCCGCGCATGTCCGACACCGACTCCCAGCTGCGCGACGAGACCTCGCTCTCGCTGTACGTCCCGGGCTGGAGCGACTCGGGTGCCGCGCACAGCGGCGCCGCGCAGTCCGAGACGATGACCACCCGGAGCTCGCTGCTCCAGGGCGGCACCACGCTGATCACGACCGACAGCCCCTATGTGAACGCCTTCGACCTGCCGGAGGAGTCGCTGCCGTACCGGCTGGTCGTCGACACGGCCGGTGATCCGGGACTGAGCCCGTACTCGTCGAAGACCCGCACCGAGTGGGACTTCGTGTCGGGCAAGGCGCAGTCCGGGACCGTCCCGCTGGTCCAGCTGGACTACGGCACCGAACTCGACGCCGCGGGCAGGGCGCGCCGTACGTCGGAGGTGTCCATCACACCGTCGGTGCTCGGCACCGACGCGAAGGGCGCGGTGTCCTCGGTCCGGCTCGAGGTCTCCTACGACGACGGAGCGACCTGGCACCGGCAGGACCTGAAGGAGCGTCAGGGCGTCTGGCGGACTTCGCTGCACGCTCCTTCCTCGGCCGCGTTCGTGTCGCTGCGGGCCGTCGCCACCGCACGCACGGGGGGATCGGTCTCGCAGACCGTCGTCCGGGCCTTCGGCCTGAAGTGACGGCGGAACCGGGTTGATGCCCCCGGGAGGCCGGTACCGCGATGTCCGCGGTACCGGCCTCCCGGGCGGGGGGCCCGCGGCCGGCGGCCGTTCGCGGATATCCCATTTACTTGTTGCGTCTATATTGTGTGCCTGATCAACCCGTCAACAAGCCGCCGGACCATCCCCGCTTTCGCGAGGGAGCGACGGCTGACGTCGGTCATGCCGAGCGTCGCCGTGTCCGCCCGGGAAAACCAGGTGCACCCGGCCGCGATCCTCTCCTACCGTTTCGGGCATGCGCGTCGTCTTCACCAAGGGCCCGGGTACGAGCTACGACATCGCCGTGCACCGGGATACCGGTGCCGAACTCGCCCCGCGCAACGGGCCCGGAGGGCATCCCTACCTGCCGCACGACCTGGTGCACTTCCTGGTCGAGGTGGAGGCGGGCATCCGGCTCGGGGTCTACGGGCGGCTGGCCGCGGGCGACAACGGCCTGTTCTGGCCCGCCGACCCCGCCGAACGCGCCAAGGCGGCGCGGCGCCGCAAATCGAAGCCGGTGAAGTCGTCCCCCCAGGCGCAGGCGGACATGGCCCGGTCGGAGCAACTGGCCGGCATCGCCGTACCGGTGTGGGAGGTGCGGCACGGGCACGCGCGGGAACTGCCCGCGTATGTCACCGCGGACGGGATCCCCGAGGTGGTCGGCCGGATCGTCTCGCGGTTCGACGACTACGCGGACCGCTGGCACACGCTGCCGGTCGGGGCCTCGCTGACCCTGACCTGGTGAGGCCGGCCCGGTCCGCCCGGCGCCCGTGCGCCGGACGAGTGGGCCGGCCAGAGGTCACCGATCTCTCCCGGGACGCCCGGGCCTTCATGCCGGGGAGGAATGGGTCCTCGGGCAGGAGCTGCCCTTCGCGGTCACGCTGCTGTGCCCGCCGGATCGGATCACCGGCCCGCCCGAGGCGGGTCCGACCCGTGAAGCCGCAAGACAGTGTGAATGAACAGTGGCAGGTCGGTGAGGATGATGCCTGTCCACCGCCCACGCCGAACCGTGCCCTTCGTCACGATGGCACCGTGCCGGCAAGCCCCGACGCGGAGGACGTGGGTCCGGTCGGTCATGCCATATCCCTTGAAAAGCACACGTATTGAGGCCGGGGTCGGCCTCCGCGAGGGGGTGGGGCGGGGTGGAGTCCGCCGTGTCGCGGCGACCGCCGATCGTGACACACGGTGTGACAGTATTACTATGCATCCAGTGTCGTCCTCATGCCGATGCCGCCTCATCGCCCGTCCCGCGTGGCCGCGGGACTCGGCGTGACGGTCACTCTGTTCTCCTCGCGGTGACGGTCGTCGGCGGTTCCACCGGACCTGGGCGGCGCCAAACCGATGTCACACCAGAAAGACCAGGATGCGTATCAAGAACGCGAGCATCGTGCTCGCAGGCTCCGCCGTGCTGGCCACATTGGCCGCCTCCCCGGCCGGTGCCGCCACCTCCTCCCTGCCCAACCCTTCTGTCACGGGCATCCTCAACGTGCAGAAGCAGGCCATGGCGAACGGCGCCCCGGGTGCCCTGACCCGGATCGACTCGGGCAGCTCGAGCTACCGCATCGCGTCCGGCCAGGCGGACACCGCCGCCCGCACGGCGATGGACGCCGACCGCCGGTTCCGGGTCGGCAGCGTCAGCAAGAGCTTCACCACGGTGGTGCTCATGCAGCTGGTCGCCGAGGGGCGGAT
>NZ_JBEZXR010000072.1:0-43790 GCF_040638135.1 Streptomyces sp. NPDC026673
GGCGAGGAGACCACCCCCGCCGCGACCGAGACCCCCTCGGCCACCGCCCCGGCCTCGGAGTCGGCCTCCGGCGCCGCCGGGCGGCGTGACACCCGCACAAGGAAGGACTCCCGGTGACGCAGCCAGTCGTCCCGGCCCCGGCCGGCACCCCCCACGGACGGCCCGGCAGACTCAAGGTCTTCCTCGGGGCGGCCCCCGGAGTCGGCAAGACCTACCGCATGCTCGACGAGGCCCGACGCAGAGCCGCCCGCGGTACCGACGTCGTCGTGGGGTACGTCGAGTGCCACAAAAGGCCGCGCACCGAGGAGATGCTCGACGGCCTGGAGGCCGTCCCGCGCGCCGAACGCGACTACCGCGGCACCGCCTTCACCGAGATGGACCTCGACGCCGTCCTCGCCCGCGCGCCGCAGGTGGCACTCGTCGACGAGATGGCCCACACCAACATCCCCGGCGGGCGCCACGCCAAGCGCTGGCAGGACATCGAGGTGCTGCTCAAGGCCGGCATCGACGTCATCACCGCCGTCAACATCCAGCACCTGGAGTCGCTCAACGACGTCGTCGAGAAGATAACGGGCGTACCGCAGCGGGAGACCGTCCCCGACGAGGTGGTCCGGCGCGCCGACCAGATCGAGCTGGTCGACATGCCCGCCGAGGCGCTGCGCCGCCGCATGGCCCACGGCAACGTCTACGCGCCGGAGAAGGTCGACGCGGCCCTGTCCAACTACTTCCGCGTCGGCAACCTCACCGCGCTGCGCGAACTGGCGTTGCTCTGGGTCGCCGGGCGGGTGGACGAGGCACTGCAGAAGTACCGCTCCGAGCACGGCATCGGGCGCGTCTGGGAGACCCGCGAGCGCGTCGTGGTCGCCGTGACCGGCGGCCCCGAGGGCGAGACCCTCATCCGCCGGGCCGCCCGGATCGCCGCCCGGTCCGCCGGTGGCGACCTGCTCGCCGTCCACATCGTGCGCAGCGACGGGCTGGCCGACACCTCACCCGCCGCCCTGGCCAAGCAGCGGGCGCTCGTGGAGAGCCTCGGCGGCAGCTTCCACTCCGTCGTCGGCGACCATGTCCCCGTCGCCCTGCTGGACTTCGCACGGGCCGAGAGCGCCACCCAGCTGGTGATGGGCACCAGCCGGCGCGGCCGGCTCGCGCAGTTCCTGACCGGGCGGGGCGTCGGCGAGACCATCGTGGAACGCTCCGGCGACATCGACGTCCACATGGTCACCCACGAGCGCGCGGGACGCGGGCGGCTCCTGCCCGCCACCGGCAGCTCGCTGCCCAGGGCGCGCAAGGTGGCGGGCCCCGTCGCCGGATTCGTCCTGCCCGTGCTGCTCACGACGTTCCTCGCCAACACCCGGGGCCATCTGAACCTCACCAGCGAGGCACTGCTCTTCCTGCTGACCGTCGTCGGCGTCGCCTGCATCGGCGGCGTCGCCTCCGCGATCCTGGCGTCCGTCACCGCGTCCCTGCTGCTGAACTACTACTTCATCCCGCCCATCGGCCGGTTCACCATCGGCGAGACCAACAACGTCCTGGCGCTCGCCGTCTTCGCGCTCGTCGCCGCCACGGTGGCGACGATCGTGGACCGCTCGCTGCGGCTGTCCAGACGCGCCGCCAACGCCACCGCCGAGGCCGAGACGCTGTCCTCCCTCGCCGGGAGCATCCTCCGCGGCGACCAGGCCGTCGAGGTCCTGCTGCACCGCACGCGGGAGGCCTTCGGCATGGAGTCGGCCGAGCTCCACCACCGTTCCGACGCGGCCGCGGCGACGGCGGACGACCCCGCCGACGGCGTGGTGGCCGTACCCGTCGGCCCGGACGACGTCCTCGTGCTGCGCGGGCGTCGCCTGGCGGCCTCGGAACGGCGGGTCCTCATCGCCTTCGCCGGGCACGTGGCCTCCGCGCTGGAACACGCCAGGCTGGCCGAGGCCGCGGCGGAGGTGGAGCCCGTCAAGGCGGCCGACCGCATGCGGACGGCACTGCTCGCGGCCGTCAGCCACGACCTGCGCACCCCGCTGGCCGGCGCCTGGGCGGCCGTCAGCTCGCTGCGCAGCCGGGAGGTGGAATTCTCCGCGGAGGACCAGGAGGAACTGCTGGCCACCGCGGAGGAGTCTCTCGACCGGCTGAACCGTCTGGTGGACAACCTGCTCGACATGAGCAGGCTGCAGGCCGGTGCGCTCAGCCTGGTCCTCGAACCGGCGTCCGTGGCCGAAGTGGCCTCGCTCGCCCTGGACAGCCTGGGGGAGAGCCCCGTCCGCGTGACCACCCGAGGTCTCGACGACATCCCGAATGCCCTGGCCGACCCGCCGCTCCTGGAGCGCGTCATCGCCAACCTGGTGACCAACGCCCAGCGTCACGCCCCCGAGGGAACCGACGTCCTGCTCAGCGCCAGCGCTCTCGGCCCGCGCATCGAGCTGCGTGTCGCGGACCGCGGCCCCGGCCTGCGTCCGGCCGACCGGGAAAGGGTCTTCGAACCCTTCCAGCGGCTCGGCGACACCGACAACACCACCGGCCTCGGTCTCGGACTCGCCCTCTCCCGCGGCCTGACCGAGGCGATGGGCGGCACCCTCACCCCCGAGGACACCCCCGGCGGAGGTCTCACCATGGTCCTGTCCCTGCCCACCGCCGGTGGTCCGGCCGAAGCCCCCGCCGCCCCCATCGGAGAGGAGCAGGCGCTGACATGAGGCGGGTCCTGGTCGTCGACGACGAACCGCAGATCCTCAAGGCGCTGGACATCAGCCTGTCCGCGCGTCACTACGCCGTCGCCACCGCCCCCGACGGCGCCACGGCGCTGCTCCTGGTCTCCCGCCAACCGCCCGACGCGCTCATTCTCGACCTCGGCCTGCCCGACATGGCCGGCACCGACATCATCCACGGCGTGCGCGCCTGGAGTCCGCTGCCCATCATCGTGCTCTCCGGGCGCACCGGCCTGGCCGACAAGGTGGAGGCCCTGGACGCGGGGGCCGACGACTTCGTCACCAAGCCGTTCTCCATGGACGAGCTGGCGGCCCGGCTGCGCGCCGTATTGCGCCGCCCGCCCGTCCTGGAAGAGCCGGAGAGGATCGCCATCGCGGACTACGTGGTCGATCTGGGCGCGTTCACCGTCGAGCGCCGCTCCGGCAAGGGGGCGGTCCCGCGGCTGACGCCCACCGAATGGCGGTTGCTCGCCCCGCTGCTGCGCAACCCCGGGCGCCTGATCACCGGGCGCGGGCTGCTGCGCGACGTGTGGGGTCCGGGCAACGAGAAGCGCACCAACTACCTGCGCGTCTACCTGGCCACCCTCCGGCACAAGCTGGAGCCGGACCCGGCCAACCCGCGGCACCTGATCACCGTGCCCGGCATGGGCTACCGCTTCGAGCCCTGAACGAACGCACGCGCCCCGCCCGGTCACCTCTCCGGGCGGGGCACACGGGCCGGTCCAGGCGGCGCGAAGCGGGGGCGGATGCCATCGGCTCCGCCGGCCACGGGGGCGATCGCCTCACCCCGGGTCGCCCGGACACCGCGGACCGTGGCGGCCGCCGTGCCGGCCGGGCCAGGGGATGCCGCGGCACGGGCGCGGGGCAGGCCGCCGGCCCGCGCGGAGCGCGCCCGGTCGGCGCTCACCGCGCCCTGAGGGCGGGCGTCATCCCGCCCGGGTGACCCCACCCGGCGGGGCGGCCGACGCCGTAGTGGACGTACTCGCCGAACAGCCGGAAACCCGCCGTCCAGGCCAGCCGCCGGCTGGGCCGGTTCCCGCGCGAGCACGTCCAGCCGGGAGTGCGGCCGCGGGCCGCGACGTCGCCGCACAGGCCCGACAGGCAGGCGAGCGCGAGGCCCTCGCGGCGATGGCCGCGGAGCGTGACGACCGCGAGGTCCTCGTAAGCGCCGCCGAGGAAGTAAGTGCACGCCAGGGAGACGACGCGGCCGGCGCGGAACGCGCCCCACGCGTGACCCGACGCGGCGAGGCCGTACGCGTCCCCCCAACTACGGGTGATCCACACGGCGTCGTCGCCCATGGCGGCCACGGCCGCGCCGTCACCGGGCGTCAGCCGGCGCACCACCACGTCCCCCGGCGGCCGCCTCCGCGGCACCGGTCGCGACTGCACCCAGATCATCCGCTCCCAGGGCACGATCCGGTCGAACGCCGCGCCCAGGACCGGCAGGAAACGGGTACGGGCCAGGACGTAGCCGTTGCCGAAGGGGGCAAGGGCGTCCGGGTCGACGTACCGGGGATCGCCCTCCAGCAGCACATGGTCGGCGCACGCCACGGCGACCGCCCGGGGCTCCACGGCCCGGTCGGCCCACCACTGCCCGTGCCCGGTGGCCCTGACGTGCTCCGCCAGCGCGGCGGGCCCCGGCACGCCGGAGGGGAACCAGCCGTCCAGGGAGGGGATTTCGATCACCGGTGACCACACTTTCCGCGTACGCCGTGGTACGCCGGGAGAACGGACGGCGGTGCGGACCCGGGCTCGTCCCGGTGGTCCGCACCGCCGTGGGGGATTCAGCGCTGGCCGGCCTTCTTGCCGTGGTTGGCGGCCTTCTTGCGCCTGGCCTTCTTCTTGCGGGAGCGCTTCGACATGGGGTCCCTCCCTTCAGGCGGTGACGAGCAGGTCGGCGACCTTGCACAGACGGCGTACGGTGCGGTCCTCGGCGGCCACCGGCGCGACCGGGGAGAGCGCGGTGCGGTCGTAGTAGCCGCCGGGGACCAGCTCGGTTCCGGGCTCGCACAGCCGTACGACGCGCGCGGCGCCGTCGGCGGCGGGCTCGCCCTCGTGCCCGTAGAGCGCGAGCAGCGGGGTCTCGCAGACCCCCGGGTGCACACTGACGGCCGTGGCGCCGGCCGGAGCGGCGGCCCGCGCGAAGACGGTGAGGGCGAGCTGCGACTGCGCGTACGCGGCGTGCCGCGAGTAGCGGCGCGCCCGGTTGAGGTCGCTCCAGGAGATCGAGGCGGTGCGGTGCATCGCCGACGACACGTTGATCACCCTGGCACCGGGGCGGGCCGACAGCGGCCCCGCGAGCTCGCGGGTGAGCAGGTAGGCCGCCAGGAAGTTGACCTGGAGCGAGAGTTCGTGGCCGTCCCCGGTGATCGTGTGCCTCTCGGGAGCGGCGACCGCGGCGTTGTTGACGAGGATGTCCAGCGCGGGGTGCAGGCCGCGCACTTCGGCCGCCAGCTCGCGGACCTCGGAGAGCCGGCTGAAGTCGGCCACCGCGAGCCGCAGGCGCGCGCGGTCCACGCCCGCCGCGACCAGGCGCTCCACCGCGTGGTGCGCCGACTCCGTGTCCGGGCCGTGGACGATGACGGTGCAGCCCCGCTCGGCGAGCAGCCGGGCGGTCTCCCACCCGATGCCGGAGGTGGCCCCGGTGACGAGGGCGGTGCGCGGGGGAAGCGCGGGGACGGTGGACTCGGACATGGTTCACTCCGGAAATCGGTACGCCGAAGCGCGCCTGCCACAAAGGTGGGGGCGCGCGCGTACGGGAGGACAAGCGGCCGCCCAGAGCGGGGGCCGCGAGACGCCGGTGTCTCAGAACACCGGCGGGTGGACAGCGCGCGGAACCGGCGACACCCGATGAGGTGGCCGGTCGTCATGGCGCGGACCGCTGTTCACACCCCTCATCCAAAACGGCCGCGGATCCGCGGGCAAGGACCCGCCGTGATTCCTGACGGCACTCTGACGCGCGGTCCCGGGCCGCCGCCCGGCAGGTCGACGGGGGTGTCAAGGCGTGCCGCAGCGTCAGGCGGGGCCCGGGCAGGCGGGGTCCTGGACGAGCTCGGGGGAGGGGCGGCCCCGGCAGGCTGCCGGGGTCGCCCCCCGGGGGTTCAGGCGAGGGCGGGTTCGCGTTGGACGGCGGGGAGTCCCCCGGCCCGGGACAGCAGGTGGACGCAGCCGGCGCACAGCAGGCCGGTCGCCGTCAGGGTCAGCCAGGGCAGCCAGGACACGCGGTGGTGGTCGGCGACGTCCCAGATGACGCCGGTGGCGAGGTTGCCCAGGGTGATGCCCAGTCCGGAGACGGTGTTGTACCAGCCGTAGTGCGTGGCCACGAGGCGTTCCCGGGAGAGGGTGACGATGGTGTCCATCTCGAACGGGTAGACCACCGCGGTGCCCACGGCCAGGAGCACCACGGCGACCACGAGCAGGGCCACCGCGACGACGGCCTCGAACGTCCCGCCGGAGGCGTCGGGGCTCAGGGCCAGGGGCGTGAAGGCCAGGCCCATCAGGAGGATTCCGCCGACGATGGCCTGGGGGCCGGTCCGCCGGGCGCGGACCCAGCCGGTGATGCGGAGCTGGCCGAGCACCGCGACCACGGCCGAGACGATGAACAGGCCGCTGGTCACGGCCTGCCCTCCGGTGCCGAGCAGTTTGTGGGCTTGCAGGGGCAGCGCCAGGTAGACCTGGAAGGACAGCACATACGAGCCGATCATGGCCAGGGAGAACAGCATGAACGGCCGGTTGCCCAGCACCTCCCGCCAGGAGCCCAGGATTCCCGTCGCCTTGCCGGATCCGGTGCCGCGTTCGGGCCGCCGGTCGGGCAGGGCCCGGCACTGCAGCACGGTGAGCACGGCGAAGACGGCCGCCGCCGTCATGCACACGGCGCGGAAGTCCAGCGCGAGGAGGGCCAGGCCCACCAGTGGCCCGATGAGGACTCCCGCCTGGTAGAAGACGTTGAACAGGGCGAAGCCCTCCACCCTCCGCTCGCCGGTCTCGACGGCCAGGTACGCGCGGACCGCCGGGTTGAACAGGGCGCCGGCGAACCCTGTGGCGGCCGAGGCCGCGATGAGCGCCGGCAGGGAGTCGACCAGGCCGAGCAGCGCGAATCCGAAGGTGCGCAGCGTGCAGCCGATGACGATGGGCGTCTTGTAGCCGAAGCGGTCGGCGATGGTGCCGCCGAGCACGAACATGCCCTGCTGGGAGAAGTTCCGTACCCCCAGGACGAGGCCGACGGCCCAGGCGGCCAGTCCCAGGCCGCCGGCGAGGTGGTCGGCGAGGTACGGCATGAGCATGTAGAAGCCCAGGTTGATGGCGAACTGATTGGCCATCAGCAGCCGGGCCGGGGTGTCGAAGGAGCGGACCTGCCGCCACAGCCCCCTCATCGGGCTGCCTCGAAGGACCGGCCGCCGTGCTCGCCGTCGGGCGTCCGGGCCAGTGGGTCCCGCACGGTGGTGCAGCGGGTCCACCGCTCGACGACGGCCTCACCGGGGTGGGCGATCACCTCGGGGTCGGCGGACGGTTCGTGGTGCAGCAGTCCGTGATCCCGGCAGTAGGCGTCGTCGAAGACGGTGCCGACGTAGCGCTGCGGGCCGTCGGGAAAGATCGTCACGATGCGGGTCTCGGCGGGCAGCGTCCGGGCCAGCCAGCGGGAGACCAGAGCGACCGAGCCGACACTCCAGCCGCCGCTGGCGTAGTGGTCGCGGGCCAGGCGCCGGCAGGCCCACACCGCCTCTCGGGCGGCGACCCAGTGCACCTCGTCGAAGGCCGGGTAGTCCACGTTGCGGGGGTGGATGCTGCTGCCCAGGCCGCGCATGAGCCGCGTCGCGGGCGGCTGGCCGAAGATCGTGGAGCCGGTGGTGTCGACGCCGACCAGCCGCAAGTGGGGGAAGAACCGCCGCAGCGGGCCGCTGACGCCGGCCGAGTGCCCTCCGGTGCCGACGCTGGCGACCAGGACGTCGATGCGGCCGAGCTGGGCGACGAGTTCGTGGGCGAGCGCGGCGTAGGCGGCCACGTTGTCGGGATTGTGGTACTGGTCGGGGCACCAGGCCGTGGGGTCCGCGGCGAGGAGTTCCCGCACCCTGTCGCGGCGGGCCTGCTGCCAGCCGCCGACCGGGTGCGCTTCGGCCACGATGTCGACGGTCGCGCCGTGGGCGGTCAGCAGGGCGGCCATGGGCGGTTCCATGCCGGGGTCGGTGACCACGGTGACGGGGTGCCCGTGTACGGCTCCGGCGAGGGCGAGCCCGAGGCCGAGCGTGCCACTGCTGGACTCCACGACGCGGGCGCCGGGCAGGAGTTCACCGCGGGCGCGGGCGGCCTCGATCATGTAGAGGGCGGAGCGGTCCTTGATGCCGCCGGGGTTGAAGCCCTCCAGCTTGGCCCAGAAGCCGCGGCCGTCGGGGACGAAGGGCGATCCCACCCAGAGGACGGGCGTGTTGCCGACCAGACCGGCCGGAGTGCGGCGTGGCGGTGCGGTGCCGGCCGGGAGTTCGGCCGGGGACATGGGCGTGCCGGGGTAGGGAAGTGTGCTCATGCGGGTTCTCCTGCGGCCGTGGTCATGGGCGGCCGTTGCTCGTACGGGTCCGGGGCGCGTTCAGCCGTGCCCGTCGCGTGGGGCGCCGGGCGGGCTGGGGCCCCGTCAGGTCCGGGAGACGCAGAGCAGGCTCAGGGTGGCGGCGCGGGAACCGGCGGGGTCGCAGCGATGCCCGGACGGACCGGGCCAGGCTCTCGGCGCGTGGAGCGTGGGTCCCGGGACGGAGAGCGGCGCCGGGCCGCCGGGAGAAGCGGAGGTGTCGGCCAGGCGAGGGCGGGGATCGGGGAGCCGGTCGAGTGCGACACCGCACAGTGCGTGGTGGCCGTCCGGCGATCCGCCGTCGCGGGCGATGTCCTGGTCCGCCGCGAGGCCGGTGCCGCCTGGTTGGCACAGAGCCGACGGGACGGGCGCCGCGGCGAGGGTGTCACCGCCCGCGCGGTCCGGGCCGTGCGCGCAGGCCACCAGGTGGATGCCCGTGAACACGAGCATGCCCAGGAGCAGGAGCACTCCGCGCAGGGAGATCCGCTGACCCGCCCACACCGTCATGGCACGCATCGTAGTCGATCAATGGCGTTGCGTGATCGCCCGACGTGGGCCCGGGCCGGTCGGCCGACACCGCCGCGGTACGGCTCCCGCCCGGCATCGGCCAAAGGTCCTGCGGCCCAACGGCCCAACGGCCCAACGGCCCAACGGCCCGGCGGTCAGTGTCCGTGCGGTCCGGCGTGGTGGACGGGACCGTGGGACTCGCCGCAATGGCCCGCGGCCGTGTCGCCCCGGTCCCCTGGACCGCCGCCGACGACGAGGAGTTCGGCGGGCACGTGGTCGACCTGCAGCGTGGTGTGCGTGAGTCCGTAGTCCGAGGCGAGCAGGTGCTCCAGGTCGCGGCGGACCGCGTGGCAGTCCCCGCCCGGTTCGACCAGCACATGTGCCGAGAGCGCCGGCTGGCCGGAGGTGATGGCCCAGATGTGCAGGTCGTGGACCTCGGTGACGGCGTCGTGCGCGGCCAGCCGGTCGCCCACCTCGTCCGGGTCGAGGCCCGCCGGGGCCGCCTCCAGGAAGATCCGCCCGGAGTCGCGGACCAGCCCGCAGCCCGCCTTGAGCATCAGCCCGACCACGACCAGCGTGGCGATGGCGTCCGCGCGCGCGAAGCCGGTGAGCAGGACCACCAGTCCCGCGACGGCGGTGCCGATGAAGGCGTACAGGTCGTTGAGGACGTGCTGGAAGGCGCCCTCGACATTGAGGGATGTGCGGTTGGCCCGGGACAGGCACCAAGCCGCACCGATGTTGACGACCACTCCGGCGAGCGCGGTGACCAGGACCGGGCCGCCCTCCACCTCGGGCGGCGAGACAAGCCGCCGCACCGCCTCGTAGGCCAGCCACGCCGCGAGCAGCAGCAGGGTGATGCCGTTCGCCTGCGCCGAGAGGATCTCGGCCCGCTTGAGCCCGTAGGTGAACCCGCCCCGCGCGGGCCGTGCCGCGAGCCGCATGGCCACGAGCGCCAGCACGATCGAGGCGGCGTCGGTGAGCATGTGCGCGGCGTCGGAGAGCAGCGCGAGGGACCCCACCAGCAGCCCGACGACGACCTCTACGGCCATGAAGCCGGCGATCAGCCCCAACGCGATCCCGAGCCACCGCCGATCGGCGTCCTCGGCCACCCCGTGCGCATGACCATGGTGTTGCCCGTGTCCCTGCGCGTGTCCGTGCCCGTGCCCGTTCATGGTGCGGCGACCTCCCCGTTCCAGGTGCGACACCGGCAGGGAAACACATGGGCGGGCCGATCGGCAAAGACTGCACCGGTGACCGTTGTCAGCTTCGATAAGACGCCGTTGACCTGCGTCGACGCGAGGCGGACCAAGGGCCTTACGCCCCTGGTGGATTCCGGCGCCCGCACCGCGGGCGGTCGCCCGCGGGAGTGCCGGGAGGCGGGCGGCCTCCCGGCACCGCGGCGTCAGGTGCTCGCGCCGCGTGCCGCGAGCATGTCGGCCATGAGGCCGATCTCCGCCTCCTGGCCCCGGACCATGCCCGCCGCGAGGCGTTTCACCTGCTCGGTCCGTGCGAGGTCGGCGGCCGCGGCCGCCATCTCCACGCCGCCCTGGTGATGGGCGGTCATCAACCGGAGGTAGAGGACCTCGGCGGCCTTGCCGTCGGCCGCGTTCAGGCGCCGCAGTTCCGCGTTCGTCGCCATGCCCGGCATCAGCGCCCCGTCGTGCGGCGTGTAGGCCATGCCGTGGCCCATCCACGTCATGGGCGGCTCGGACGACGACTTGGGCAGCCCCCAGACCTCCAGCCAGCCGAGCAGCATGCCGCGCTGGTTGGCCTGGGTGTTGATCACGTCGTAGGCGAGCCTGCGGACGTCCTCGTCGTCCGTGCGGTCCCGCACGATGAGGGACATCTCCACCGCCTGCTGGTGATGGATCGCCATGTCGCGTGCGAAGCCGGCGTCCGGCGAGTCCTTGCCCGGGGTGCCGGCGCTGCCGGGCCCGGCCGTCAGCAGGGCGAAGGCGAGGGCGGAGAGGACGACCAGCACCATGGCGCCGCCGAGCGCGAGCAGCGGCCTGCCCGTGCCCCGGACGGCGGTCACGATGCCTTGCCCCCCGTGCAGGGCGCGCCGGGCTCCGGGGTCTGGTCGCCCTGCACATAGGTGTCGAAGAACGTGGCCACGCGGGGATCGTCGGCCTTGGTGACGCCCAGTTGGTGGCCCCACGCCGTGAGCGTGATCGGTGACGCCTGGTCCGTGTAGGGGCTCATCAGGGAGTACGGGGTCTTCGCGACGCGGTCGCGCAGCGCCTTGACGTCGGCGTCCGCCGCCTTGGAGGTGTACGTGACCCACACGGCGCCGTGCTCCAGGGAGTGCACGGCGTTCTCGTCCGTGAGGGGCTTGTCGTAGACGTCGCCGTTGCAGTTCTGCCACACGGGGTTGTGGTCGCCGCCGGCGGGCGGGCTCATGGGGTAGTCGACGTCCTTGGTGACGTGGTTCTGGGTGAGGCCCGACCAGGACTTCTCGCCGCTGATGGAAGCGGCGGCCTTGCCCTTGTCGTCCCCGCCGCCTCCGGCGGAGTTGACGAGGTAGAAGCCGCCACCGACCAGTCCGGCGAGGATCGCGGTGCAGGCGGTGATGGTGATGATGCGGTTGCGGCGTTCGCGGGCCTGCTCCTGGCGGCGTATCTCCTCGACGCGCGCCCGGCGGTCGTTCGCCTTGGCCTTGGAATTGGCGGAACCCATGGCATGTCCTGATTCCCCGCCGGCTCGGCGGCGGTGCTGGTGAAGGGTGGGGAGACGGCACGGCGCGCACCGGCGTTCGCGGCGCGCGGGCATCCTTCTACGTGCGCTGGATCTGGAGCATGTGCAGGTCGAGGGCGCGTACGGTGCCGGGGGGCGGCGCGGTCAGTCCCGCGGCGGCCGCGGCGGCGGGCCACACCGACGGCAGTTCCGCACCCGCGAGGTGGGGCGGGGGAGCGGAGCCCAGGGTCACCGGCGTGTGCTCTACGGGGGAGCACCCGTTGCCCTGCGGGCCGGGACCGTGGGCGTCCGTGCAGACTTCGTCGGCGGCGGACGCGACCAGGGTGGAGACGACGGCCCGGACCGGTCCGTGCCCCATGTCCGGCGATCCGGTGTGGCCGCAGACCCCGAGGGCGGCGAGCAGCCCGCACAGGACGAGGACAACGCCGCTCAGGCGGGCGGGTATCCCTCCGCCTCGGCCGGCTCGTCCGTCACTGCGCATCGCGGCAGATCGTACCCGCCGGCGGGACGGGCATCCGCGGTGGGTGCCCGGGCCGGGCGACCGCGGTCCTGGCGCGGCTGCGCGCGGGCGGTCGGCGGGAAAAGGGGATGCCCGTGCCGCGAGGCCCTGTCAGGCTGCGCCGTGTGGACGTACGACTGGAGCCCTGGTCGGAGGGGTCGCTCGCCCTCCTCCGGCGGATCAACACCCCCGAGATGCGCCGGCACGTCGGGGGGCCGGAGCCGGAGGAGGCGTTGCTCGCCCGTCACGACCGCTATCTGGCCATGCCGGCGGCCGGAGGGGGCCGGATGTTCGCCGTACTGCTCGGCGACGAGCCGGTCGGCAGCATCGCCTACCACCCGCGTGACTGGAGGGGCGAGCGGATCTACGAGACCGGGTGGAACGTCCTGCCGCCGTACCAGGGCAGGGGCGTCGCGGCCGCGGCCGGTGCCGCGCTGATCGGCATCGTGCGCGACGTCGCGCGGGAACCGGGCAGCCCGCGCACCCTGCACGCGTTTCCGTCCGTCGGCAACGCCCCGTCGAACGCCCTGTGCCGGCGCCTCGGCTTCGATCTGCTCGGCGCCTGCGACTTCGAGTACCCGAGGGGCAGCGGCACGCTGATGCGCAGCAACGACTGGTGCCTCGGCCTGGGGACGCCGAGCGGCGCCTGACGGGCCGCCGCGGGGGCCGCGAACCGCCGGGCGAGGACCGGCACGCCCTGGCTCATGAGTGCCGCGTGCCGGGTACGGCGTCAGCGACGGTGCCGCGGGCGCCGCCTGGGGGGCCGCCGGTCGGTCACCAGGAAGACGACGAGCAGAGCGACGACGAGGCAGATCACCACGGCCTCGGCCGAGGAGAGCAGTTCCGCGAGCCCGTCGTCCCGGAGCCTGTCGTCCCCGGGCTCCGAGGGCGGGACGTAGACCTCCCGCGAGGGACCGGCGGACGGCGCGCCGAGCGGCACGGGGGAACGCGGTGGCGGCATGAGGAGGCTCATCGCCGGTCAGTATCGCGGGCGCGGCCCCGGCACGGGACGAGTCGGCCCGGTAGGGGGCGCACGGCAGGGGGCGCGCCCGCCCCGTCCCGTGCGCCGGGTCAGCCCGCGGGCGCCGGGAGCGCGGCGGGGCGGCGGAGCAGCCACTGCCGGAACGTCCGCCGCGGCGGACGCGCCCTCACCTGGCCGAACTCCAGCTCTCCCACCAGTTCCACGCGGAGCGTCACCGGTGCCCCCGGGCCGGCGGCGGGCCGGATGTCGACCTTGCCGAAACTCACCGCCAGCTCGTCGGCGTCCACCACGACGCCCGGCCGGGTCACCAGCACCAGGGAGCCGCCGCGCACGTCCACATCGATGCGCAGGGTGTCCTGCGTGATCACGGCACGGGTGAAGTCGAGCACCACCTCGCCCCACTCCGACCGGACCTCCATGCGCCGCGGGACGATCCACCGGTCGACGCGGCGGAACGAGCCCCCGCGATGGTCGACCCGGACCACGTCCTTGACGTCCGCGGCGGCCATGCCCGGCGTCCCCGAGCCCGCCGGCAGGTCGGCGGTGAGGGGCGCCAGTTCGTCGAGCGTGCGGGCCGACAGGGCGGCCTCCACGCGCTCGTCCAGCTCGTCGGCGGACAGCCGCCCGTCCCCCGCGGCCACGGACAGGATGTCCACCACCCGGTCCCGGTCCGCGTGCGAGGCCCGCAACGCGGGCGCCACGAGCGGCGCGCCCGTGGCGGACCGCCCACCCGCGGGCGGGATCTCCTCCGGCATGTCCTCACCCCGTTCCGGTCGGCGGCTGCGGCGAGACGCGATATACGCGTCGCGAACTAACGTTATATCGCGTCATGGTCGTGCGCCAGGCCCGCATCCCCGGCAAGCCGGACCGTTTCCCGACGGGGCCTGCCGGAGTGCCGTCAGAATCGTGTAAATTCTCAAGCGGAGTGCCGGGAAGTCTGGTCGGCGGCAAGTGTTGACCGTCAGCCGTACGCGGCTCCTCCCGTGGGGACTCTCACATGACCGTCCTGACCGCCGTCCTCCTCCTCGTGGCACTGGCCACCGTGGTGGCCACGGGCGCCAGGCACTGGCGGGTCCCCGCCCCCTCCCTGCTCGTCGTCGCCGGGCTCGCCGTCGGACTCCTGCCGTGGGTGCCCGCGGTGCATGTGGCGCCCGAGGTGATCAGTGTCGTGGTCCTGCCGCCGCTGCTGTACGCCTCGGCCGAGGAGATCTCCTGGCGCGAGCTGCGGCCGGTGTGGCGCCCCGTGACCGTCCTCGCCTTCGGCCTCGTCGTGGCGTCGGCCGCCGCCGTGGCGGCCGTCGCGGCCCGGCTGACACCCCTGGGCGCGCCCATGGCCCTGGTCCTGGGAGCCGTCCTGGCCAGTACGGACCCCGTCGCGGTGACGGCGCTCGGGCGCCGGCTGGCGCTTCCGCCCCGGGTGCGCGTCCTGGTGCAGTCGGAGAGCCTCTTCAACGACGCGACGAGCCTGGTGCTGTTCAAGGTCGCCGTCGGGACCGCGGTCGCCTCCGGGGCGTTCGCCCTGCCCGCCGCCGCGGGCCGCTTCGTCGAACTCGGTGGCGGGGGCGCGCTCATCGGCGCCGCGGTCGCCGGGGTCGTCGCGTTCATCCGCAGGAAGACCGAGGACCCGGTCCTGGAGACGGTCGTCTCTCTCGTCACCCCGTACGCCGCCTATGTGCTCGCCGAGGACCTCCACACCTCGGGAGTCACCGCCGTGGTCGTGGCGGGAGTGGTGATGGGCAGCACCGGTCACCGGCTGACCAACGCGCCGATCAGGCTGCAGGTGCACGCCGTCTACGCGACGGTCGTCTTCCTCCTGGAAAGCGTCGTGTTCGCCCTGATCGGGTTGCAACTTCCCACACTCGTACGCGAACTCGACCCGGCCGAGCGCGGGTGGCCGCTGGCGGCCGGTGTCGTGGCGGTCGCGGCGACGGTCGTCGTCGTACGGCTGCTGTGGGTCTTCCCGCTGTCCGCGGTGATGCAGTTCCGACGCAAGGACGGGCCCGTCTCCTGGCGGGTGCCTCTCGTGGCGTCGTGGGCGGGGACCCGCGGGGTCATGCCGTTGGCCGCGGCACTCTCCATCCCGCTGGCCACCCAGGGGGGCGAACCGCTTCCGCACCGCTCCCTGGTGCTGAGCCTCACCACGGGTGTGGTGGTACTGACCCTGGTGGTGCAGGGCTTCTCCCTGGCCCCGGTGGTCCGGCGCTCCGGCATCGCCCTCGAACCGGAGCACACCGCGCGCGAGGAGGCGCGGGCCCGGGACGCGCTCTCCCGCGCCGGCCTGCGCTACCTGGAGCAACTCGACGATCTCGAAGTCGTGCCCGAGTCCGTGATCGTGCAGATGCGCCGTCACCTCAAGGCCGATCTCGCCCCCGAAGACGGCGACGCGGGGCCGGAGCGGCCCGCGGACCCGTCCGGGCTCGTCGCCGCCCACCGGGAACTGCGACGCGCCCTGATAGGCGTGCAGAGCCGCGAACTGCGCAGGCTCTACGAGGCCAACGAGGTCGGCGACGCCACGCGGCGCACCATCCAGCGGGCCCTGGACCTGGAGGAGGCCGGGCTCATCGGGTGACGGAACCGTACCGCCGCCACCTGGTGCCGAACCGACGGCCGCCACCTCCGGCGCCCCGCTCGTCCGGCGCACCGGGCGCGGACGGCACGGCCAGCACGGGGCAGCGGGCGTGGGCGAAGCAGTAGGCGGCGGCGGACGGCGCGAAGAGCCGCCGCCAGGGGCCGTGGGTACCGGCGCCGACCACCAGCAGCGCCGCTTCGCCGGCCACCTCCACCAGCGCCGGTCCCGGCCGGCCCAGCGCGAGGACCGGCCGCAGTGGCGGGGACAGCGGCAGATCACCGTCGAAGGCGGCGTCCAGGGCCGTGAGCAGCCGGCGCCGCGCCAGACGGCGCCACCGGTCCGGCTCGGGCGGGAGCGACGGCCGGCGGCTCCGCGGCGCACCGGCATCCGCGCCGTCCCAGGCCGTGTCCCAGACCGTGACGACCGTCAGCACCGTCGCCCGGCGCAGGGCCTCCGCGGCGGCCCTGCGCAGCGCCACCAGGCTCTCCGGCGAGCCGCTGACACCCACCACGACGCACTCTTCGCGGACCTCGTTCATGGCTCCATGAAACGCCCGGCAGGGCGCGGACCAGGGGTCCTTGTCGCGATCCTGACGCGGTTCGCACCACCCTCGCGATCCGCGCCGTTAACGTTCGCCCGCTCGCCGTCAACGTCGCATCAGGGATCGCGGTCACCCCCCGGACGCCGGGCATAGCGTCCCTGGTGCGTCCCGGACCGCCGGCCCCGGCCGGGGCGCCCCATCCTCAGCACCAGGTGCCGCACCAGGAGGAAGCCATGACAGAGCTCATGTACGGGGACGACCCGGAACCTTCGGATCCGTCCCCGGCCGGACGCCGGGAGACGTTGTACGTCCCCGTCCGGTCGGGACCCGCGGGATGCGTCGCGCGCATGTTCCGCACGCCCCTGGGCGGCCGTACGGCCGTCGGCTTCACCACCCCCGAGCGGCTCGCCGAGACGCTCGGCGCCGACCAGCGGTGGATCACCCTGTCGGAACACGCGCTGCGGGCGCTGGCCCGCCCGCTCGGTGTCACCGCGCTGACGGTGGACCCGCAATTCGCGGCACCCGCCGTGTCGGACGTGCCGGAGGAGACCGGCCGCCGGATCGACCCCCAGACTCTCGGGGTTCTCAGGGTCACCGGCGCGGTCGCGCTGGTCGACGCCCTGGCCCTGTGGATCGGCTGAAAGGAGCGCTGTCATGACTCTCGTCACCGAGCACTTGGAGACCGCGTACCCCGACGCCGACCTGTCGGTGTGGCCCGCCTCCGCCTCCGCCGCCCCCCATGGTGATGTCACCGTGGGCGGGGTCGCCCTGACCGAGATCGCCGAACGCTTCGGCACCCCCGCCTACGTCCTGGACGAGGGCGAGGTCCGCGACCGCTGCCGCGCCTACCGCGCGGCCTTCCCCGACGGCGACGTGCTCTACGCCGCCAAGGCGTTCCTGTGCCGCGCCATGGCGCACTGGGTGGACGAGGAGGGCCTCGGCCTCGACGTCTGCTCGGCCGGGGAGCTCGAACTCGCGGTCGTCACCGGCTTCCCGCCGGAGCGCATCCTGCTCCATGGCAACGCCAAGAGCCCCGACGACCTGGCCACCGCGCTGCGCCTGGGCGTCGGCCGGATCGTGATCGACAGCACCGGCGAGATCGCCCGGCTGGCGGCCCATGTGCCGCCCGGCGACCGCCAGAAGGTACTGCTGCGCGTCGTGCCGGGCATCGCCGCCGGGCACCACAACGCGGTGCGCACCGGGACCGACGACCAGAAGTTCGGGCTGTCGCTCGCCGACGGCTCGGCGCAGCACGCCATCGCGCGGGTGCTGGACCAGCCGCGGCTGGAACTCGTCGGCCTCCACTGCCACCTGGGCTCGCAGATCAGCAGCGTCAAGCCGTACCTCTCGGCCGTCCGCCGGCTGGTGGGTCTGCTGGCCGCCGTTCGCAGGCAGCACGGTGTCACGTTGCCGGAGCTGGACCTCGGCGGGGGCCACGGAGTGGCGTACCGCCCGGGCGAGGCGGCGATGGACCTGACCACGCTCGCCGCCCGGATACGTTCCGAACTCGCCGAGGGCTGCGCGGCCGCGGGTCTGCCGGTGCCGCGGCTCACGGTCGAACCGGGCCGCGCGATCGTGGGCCCGGCGGGTGTCGCGCTGTACCACGTGCTGTCGGTCAAGCGCACCGGCGGCCAGACCTTCGTCGCGGTCGACGGCGGCATGAGCGACAACCCGCGCCCCGCGCTGTACGGGGTCCGCTACACGCCGCGGCTGATCGGCCGTCACTCCACCGAGGAACCGGTCCTGGTGACCGTGGTCGGCCGGCACTGCGAGGCCGGCGACATCCTCGCCTCGGCGGTGCCGCTGCCCGCCGACATCCGCCCCGGGGACCTCCTGGCCGTGCCCGTCGCGGGCGCCTACCACCTGTCGATGGCGTCCACGTACAACCTCGTCGGCCGTCCTCCCGTCGTCGCCGTGCACGAGGGCCGCGCCCGGCTGCTGGTCCGCCGTGAGTCGCTCGCCGACTTCCGCAACCGCGACATCGGGCTCTGAGCCCGGGGCCCCTGAGGCCCGATGACCTCGGCGCCGTCCCCGGCGCCGCTGAACGCCCTCCGGGCAGGTGATGTCCCCGCGTCCCCCTGCCCGGAGGTGCGCCATGCCCGTTTCCGTTTCAAGAGGCCCGGTCCACGGGTCCCGATCCACAAGAAGAGAGAGTCCGGTGAGTGTGGAGTACACCGTCCGCCTGATCGTCGCGGAGGGCATCAGATGACCATCGCACCCGCACCCGTCAGACCGGACAGTGACAGCCCCGTCCTTCCCGCACAGGCAGCCGGAAAGCGCCGTGTCGGCGCCGGACTGCTCGACCCCGGGCAGCTGTGGCTCGCCCTCCCCGCGGCGCTGCGCAAGCTCAACCCCGTGACGCTGGTCCGCAACCCGGTCATGTTCGTCACCGAGATCGGTGCCGTCCTCACCACCGGGCTGGCCCTCGCCCACCCGACCGTGTTCGGCTGGCTGATCACGGTGTGGCTCTGGCTGACCGTCGTCTTCGGCAACCTCGCCGAGGCCGTCGCCGAGAGCCGCGGCAAGGCACAAGCCGACTCATTGCGCAGCATGCGCAAGCTGACCACCGCCCGCCGGCTGACGGAGGACGGCGAGAAGGTCGTGCACGCCATCGCGCTGCGCCGCGGCGACACGGTCGTCGTGGAGGCCGGGGAGACCATCCCCGGCGACGGCGACGTCATCGAGGGCGTCGCCAGCGTCGACGAGTCCGCGATCACCGGCGAGTCGGCACCTGTCATCCGCGAGGCCGGCGGCGACCGTTCGGCCGTCACGGGTGGCACCGTGGTGCTGTCCGACCGCGTCGTCGTGCGCATCACCCAGGAGCCGGGACACAGCTTCCTGGACCGCATGATCGGTCTGGTGGAGGGCGCCAACCGGCAGAAGACGCCCAACGAGCTCGCCCTGAACCTGCTGCTCGTCATGCTGACCTTCGTCTTCCTGGTCGCCGTCGTGACCCTCCAGCCCATGGCGATCTTCTCCAAGGGCTTCATGAGCGCCGCCCCCGACAGCGCCGCGATGACCGCCGACGGCGTCACCGGCATCGTCCTGGTGTCGCTGCTGGTCTGCCTCATCCCGACGACGATCGGCGCCCTGCTGTCCGCCATCGGCATCGCGGGCATGGACCGCCTGGTGCAGCGCAACGTCCTGGCCTCCTCCGGCCGCGCCGTCGAAGCCGCGGGCGACGTGAACACGCTGCTGCTCGACAAGACCGGCACCATCACCTACGGCAACCGGCAGGCGAGCGCCTTCCTGCCCGTCGGGGACGTCGAGCCCGAGCGGTTCGCCCAGTCGGCCCTGCTGTCGAGCCTCGCCGACGAGACCCCCGAGGGACGCTCGATCGTCTCCCACGCCCGCGAGCACTACGAGCTCTCCCACCACAAGGCGGACGAGATCGATCTGCCGGACGCCCGGTGGGTGGCCTTCAGCGCCACCACCCGCATGTCCGGGGTGGACCTCCCCGGCGGCAGGAAGCTGCGCAAGGGCGCCGCCGCCGCGGTCGCCGCCTGGGTCCGCGACGAGGGCGGCACTGTTCCGGCCGGCATGGACGTATACGTCGAGCAGGTGTCGTCCGCGGGCGGCACGCCCCTCGTCGTCGCCGAACGTCCCGCCGACGGGAGTCCCGCCCGCGTCCTGGGCGTCGTCCACCTCAAGGACGTCGTCAAGCCCGGCCTGCGCGAACGCTTCGACGAGATGCGCCGCATGGGCATCCGCACCGTCATGATCACCGGCGACAACCCGGTGACCGCCCGCGCCATCGCCGAGGAGGCGGGCGTGGACGACTTCCTCGCCGAGGCGACCCCCGAGGACAAGCTCGCCCTGATCAAGCACGAGCAGGCCGGCGGTCATCTCGTCGCCATGACCGGCGACGGCACCAACGACGCCCCCGCCCTCGCCCAGGCGGACGTCGGCGTCGCCATGAACACCGGCACGTCGGCCGCCAAGGAGGCCGGCAACATGGTCGACCTCGACTCCGACCCCACGAAGATCGTCGAGATCGTGGAGATCGGCAAGCAACTCCTCATCACCCGCGGCGCCCTGACGGCCTTCTCCATCGCCAACGACATCGCGAAGTACTTCGCGATCCTTCCCGCGATGTTCGGCGGCGTCTACCCCGCGCTCGACGCCGTGAACGTCATGCGGCTGCACTCACCCGCCTCGGCGATCCTGTCGGCCGTCATCTTCAACGCCGTCGTCATCGTCGCGCTGATCCCGCTCGCCCTGCGCGGAGTCCGCTACCGGCCCGGCAGCGCCGCCGCACTCCTCACCCGCAACCTGTGGGTCTACGGCCTCGGCGGCGTCATCGTGCCGTTCCTCGCGATCAAGCTGATCGACCTCGCCCTCGTCCAGTTCATCCCCGGGATCTGACCATGTCTCGCACCTCCACTCTGCCCCGCTGGGCGGCGCATCATCTCGCGGCCGTCCGCGTGGTGCTCGCGCTGACCCTGCTCGTCGGCCTGGCCTACCCCCTGGGCATGACACTGCTCGCCCAGGCGCCGGGCCTGCGTGACGCCTCGTCACGCGACACGCTCATCGGCAAGGCCTACACCGACTCCAAGGGCAACCCGGTGCCCGGCTACTTCCAGTCGCGCCCCTCCAACGCCGGCGACGGCTACGACACCGCGGCCTCCGGCGCCGGCAACCAGGGTGCCGAGAGCGTCGTCGACACCCCCGACAAGCTCAGCCTGCTCACCCAGGTCTGCGCGCGCAGCAAGGCCGTCGGCGAACTCGAAGACGTCGACGGCTCCCGCCCCTACTGCACCCCCGACGGCGTCGGAGCCGTGCTCGGCGTCTTCCGCGACGGTGGCACCACGGGCCGGGTGACCCGCGTGGTCAGCCTCAACCAGGCCTGCCCGGCCCGGCCGTTCGTCGGTTCCTATGAGCACGTCGCGGTCGGCTGTGCCGAACCCGGCGCCGACTACTCCCGCGCCGTCGTCACCCCCGTGCGCGGTGACGCCCCGGCCCGCCCCGAGGTTCCCGCCGACGCGGTGACCGCGAGCGGCAGCGGTCTCGACCCCGACATCAGCCCCGCGTACGCGGGCCTCCAGGCACCCCGGATCGCCCGCGAGCGGGGGATCGGCGAGGACACCGTGCGCGCGCTGATCGCGCGGTACACCACCGGCCGCGCCCTCGGCGTACTCGGCGAGCCCGCCGTCAACGTCGTCGAGCTCAACGCCGCCCTGGACCGCACCCACCCGACGCGCGGAGCGTGAGAGCAGACATGTACGGATGGATCCAGGCCTCCCTCGTCATCGCCGTCGTGGTCGGCCTCCACGTCCCCCTCGGCGACTACATGGCACGCGCCTTCGAAGGCGGCCGCCACCTCAGACCCGAACGCACCCTCTACCGCCTGTGCGGCGTCGACCCCGACAAGGAACAGAACTGGCGGCACTACCTGGGTGCCCTGCTCGCCTTCTCGGCCGTGAGCATCGCCGCGCTGTTCGCCCTGTTCACCCTGCAGGACAAGCTGCCGTGGTCGCTCGGCCGCGACGGCATGTCCTGGCGGCTCGCCCTCCACACCGCCGTCAGCTTCACCACCAACACCAGCTGGCAGAACTACGCGGGCGAGTCCACCACCGGCCACCTGGCCGTCATGGCGGGCCTGGGCACCCAGGCCTTCGCCTCCGGCGCGGTCGGCATCTGCGTCGCGCTCGCCCTCGTGCGCGGCCTTGTCCGACGCGACACCGACCGGCTGGGCAACTTCTGGGTCGACCTGGTACGCAGCACCTTCCGCGTCTTCCTGCCCCTCGCCGTCGTCTCGGGCATCGTCCTGATCGCCCTCGGCGTGCCGCAGCACCTGTCGGGGAGCGACCAGCTCGCCGCCCCCGTCGGCTCCTGGGAGTCCGTCAAGCTGATGTCGGGCGACGGCGGCGGTGTCTTCAACGCCAACAGCGCCCACCCGCTGGAGAACCCCTCGGCCTGGAGCAACACGCTCGAGATCGTGCTCATGCTGCTGATCCCGACCGCGCTGATCCGCACCTACGGCCGTCTCGTCGGCAGCCTCAGGCAGAGCTGGACGCTCCTCGCGGTCGTCGGCATCCTCTTCGGCCTGCTGCTGGCCGCCGCCAACCTCGCCCAGAGCGCCCACACCGGCACCGTCAGCGCCGCGGTGGGCGGACACACCGAAGGGACCGAGACCCGCTTCGGCGTCCCGGCGAGCACCCTGTTCGGGGTGTCCGCGACCGCCTCCGCGGACGGCGCTGCCAACGCCTCTTACGACAGCTTCTCCAGCCTCGGCGGCGGGGTCCTGCTGGCCGGCATGATGCTCGGCGAGATCGCGCCCGGCGGCACCGGGAGCGGACTGTACGGGCTGCTCATGGCGGTGCTCGTCGCCGTCTTCGTCGGCGGCCTGATGGTCGGCCGCACGCCGGAGTACCTGCGCAAGCGCATCGGCGCCGGCGAGATGCGCTACGTCGTGCTCTACGCGCTCGTCGCGCCCACCGCGATCCTGGTGTGCTCCGCCCTCGCGGTCGCCCTGCCCGGGGGACGTTCCTCGATGGGCAACCCGGGGCCGCACGGCCTGACCGAGCTGATCTACGCGTACACCAGCAACACGGCGAGCAACGGCAGCGCGATGGCGGGCTTCAACGGCGCCACCGACCTCCACAACCTGCTGATGACCGCCGCCATGCTGATCGGCCGCTACCTCCCGATGGTGTTCGTGCTCGCGCTCGCCGGGCGTCTGGCCCGGCAGCGGCCGGGCGTGGTCACGGTCGGCACCCTGCGCCCGCACGGCGTCAACTTCGTCGTCCTGGCCACCGGCGCCGCCCTCGTCCTCGCCCTGCTGAACTTCCTGCCCGCCCTGTCCCTGGGGCCGGTGGCGGAGGGACTGCTGTAGCGCCCACCGCTGGAGTGCCGACGGCGAGCCGTCCCGGGGTGTCAGGCTGAGCAGGTCACGAGGACCCAGTACTTCACCGTGACCAGCCTCGACGGCTTCATCGCCGACCGGGACAGCTCTCTCGACCGGCTCTTCGAGGTGGAGGGGGGAGGGCGTCGCGCGGTTCAGGTCCTTCTTCGCGGGTGTCGGCGCCTTCGCGATGGGCGCCACCACCTACGAGTGGATCCTGGAGCACGACCGGCTGCTCGAGCGGCCCGGCACGTGGACCGGGTACTACGGCACCATCCCGGCCTGGGTCTTCACCCACCGGGACCTGCCGGCGGTCCCCGGGGCGGACCTCACCTTCGTCCGCGGCGACGTCCGCCCCGTCCACGAACGAGGCCATGACCGCCGCCGCCCGGGGCCGGAACATCCGGCTCGTGGGCGGCGGCGAACTCGTCGGCGCCTTCGCCGACCGGGGACTCCTGGACGAGCTCGTCCTCGCGTTGCACCGGTCACCCTCGGCGCGGGCGCGCCGCTGCCGCCGAGACGGCTGACCTCGGCGCGGCTGCGGCTGACCGGCGTCGAGCAGGTCGGCCGGTTCGCGTATCCGACGTACGCCGCCGGTCACCCGGCGGAGAGGTAGTCGATGTAGAGGACGACGGCGGGGACCCTCACATTGAGCGCGCCGGCATCGGTGGTCAGCTGTTCGTCGTACGAGAGGAGGTCACCGCCGTGGGGATCGAACACGAGCGTCTGCACCTTCGGGAGACCTCCATACGACGAGGCCACCGAGAAGGCGTGCCCGGAGCGGCCCGCGCGGTCGGTCACCATGCCGCGGTACTCGACACCCCGCACCGCGGCCAGGGCCCGGAGCAGCGCGGCCCGCTGCACCGGGGAGAAGTGGTTGTCGATGTGCCGCTCGGCCACCGAGTCGAAGAACTCGCCCGCGCCGCGGGTCTCGTACCCGGCACGCAGCCAGCGCCCCATTCCCGCGGGATCGGCGGGAGGCTCCTGATTCCGGGGGTCGGCGGGGTCGGCCGGTCCGGTGGAATCCGAGGACTCCCGTGGTTCACCGCCGAGGGACCCGGCGTCCTCCCATGTCCTGCGTTGCTCCGCGGTCGCGAACCGCGGGGCGAGTGAACGGACGCGCCAGGTCTCCGATCCGTCCGGCCTCTTCCACGTCACCCTTCGCTCGGGAACGATCGCGGACGTGACCTGGATGCCGTCGACTCGGGTCGACAGTGACCAACTGTCCTGTACGAAGCGCTCCGTGCCGCCATTCGGCGAGTCGTCCGGCAGCTTCTCGACCTGGCGGGCGAGCGCCTCGAGCACGTCGCCGGCGGGCCCGCCGGGCCGGTGCAGCGCCAAGGGCTCCGGTGTCACCGCGTACGCCGGCTGGGCCGCCGGCCCCAGCAGTTCCGGAACCGCCAGGGCGGCGGCCGTCGCGGCCGCCGCGACGGCCAGGGCGAGTCCCCACCGCCGCGTCCCGGATCCCCCGGGCCGTGCCGTGCGATGCTCGCGCGGTGTCGTGAGGACCCTGTCCAGCAGGGCCCGGCGCTCGGGCGCGCTCAGCAACCCCGTTCGTCCCCGCGCCGGATCCATGGCCCGGAAGCCGCCGTCGACGTCACGCATCGGAACCACCCCATGTCATCCGCGGCCTCCCGGCCTCCCGCGCGCCCGGCGAAGGCAGCCCGGAGTCGGCGGTCTCCGCGACGCGTTGCCGCAGACGCTTGCGCGCCCGGTGCAAACGGACCTGGAACGTGGCCGACGAGCACCCCAGGGCGCGCGCCGCGTCCCTCGGCGCCAGTTCCTCCCAGAAGGCCAGCCGCAGCACCTCTTGGTCGGTAGCGCTCAGGCCGTCGAACGCCTCCGCCAGGTGCAGCCGGTCGGCGACACCACCCGCGTGATCGTCGACGTCGTGACGTGGCTGGGCGGCGAGGACCTCCGCCAACCCGGCACGCCGGCGGTCGGCGCGGCGCGTGTTGGCCAGAGTGCGCCGCGCCACGCCGTACAGCCACGGGAGCGGGCTCGCGGCGGGGGCTTCGCCGAATCTGCGCCACGCGACGAGGAACACCTCCGCGACGACGTCGCGTGCCTGGTCGGGGTGGATGCGACGGCGCACGTAGGCCTCGACCGCGTCGTACGTCTCCTGGTACACGCGGGCGAAGCGCTGCTCATCGGTTGTTGTGTCCACATCCCCTCCACCCTGTCCATGTCCGGAAGCGCGACCTTCTTACCGGGCGAGCCGAGATTTTCCGGGCGGGGTCGGATCTCCTCGCCGCTCGCCGCTCGCCGCTCGCCGCTCGCCGCTCGCCGCCCGTTGCGTGGCCGAGGCCCGGCTCGTCCCTTTTGACGTGCGGCCGACCGGTCGTCTAGGTTTTAGATGACCGGTCGGCTTATCGGGGGAGTCCGTCTCGGCCGGCCGGGAGCCGACACCGCCAACGCGGTGGCGGTGCCGCATGGTGCCGACCGCCCGGGAACCTGCGGGGTAGGGATCACCCGCGGACCAAGGCCGTCCGGCGTGCCCCCGCATGCCGACCGGGGCAAGGGAAAGGAGCAACCGCTGTGGACATGAGACTCGAGGTCGTGGTGGTGCCCGTCGCCGACGTCGACCGGGCGAAGGCCTTCTACGAAGGGCTGGGCTGGCGGCTGGACGCCGATTTCGCCACCGGCGAGGACTTCCGGGTCGTCCAGCTCACTCCGCCCGGCTCCCCGGGCTCGATCATCTTCGGCACCGGCGTCAGCTCGGCCGCGCCGGGCTCCGTCCAGGGCCTCTACCTGATCGTCTCGGACATCGAGGCGGCCCGCGAGGAGCTGGCCGGACGCGGAGTCGACATCAGCGAGGTGTTCCACGACGCCGGCGGGGTCTTCCACCGCGCCGGAACGGAAGGGCGGGTGCCCGGCGCCGACCCGGAGCGGCGCAGCTACTCCTCGTTCGCCTCGTTCAGCGACCCGGACGGCAACGGCTGGGTACTGCAGGAGATCACCGAGCGGCTCCCCGGCCGCTGACGGGTGTGCCTCCGGCGTCGAAGGACCCCGCGCCGCGGCCGGCCGGTCCGCGGCGCGAGGCCCTGCCGCGCTCGTGCCCTCACCCGGGGCGGTCGGCCCCTCAGGCGGAGGCGACGGCCTCCAGCGGGGCCTGTGCGCCCAGGATGGCGAGGCAGTTCGTCCAGAGCGGGCTGAGCCGTCCGGTGTCGTTGTAGAGCTTCGCGAAGAGCACCTGCCCCTCGAGCTGCGCGACGACGGACGCGGCGGCGGCATGCGCGTCCGTGACGGTGACCTCGCCGCGCTCACGCGCCTCGAGCACGACCGCCTCGACCATGTCCACCTGGGCGTCGAAGATCTCCTGCAGGCGCGCGCGGATGGACTCCGTCTGGTTGCTCATCTCCAAGGTGAGGTTGCCGAACATGCAGCCCGAGACGGTGCCGCAGGTCTGCTGGCCCGCGTGCTGGGCGGCCTCCGTGGCCTCGAACAGCCGGCGCATCCGCTCCAGCGGGGGTGCGTCGTCGCCGAGGATCCGGGTCCAGTCGCGCTTCTGCGCCGCCCAGTGCTCGTCGATGACGGCCAGGGCGAGGGCTTCCTTGGACTCGAAGAAGTAGTAGAAGCTGCCCTTGGGTACTCCGGCCGCCTTGCAGATCTCGGCCACACCCAAAGCGGAGTAGCCGCGCAGCTCGATGAGCGTCTGCGCGGCAGTGATGATCTTCTCCCTGGCGTCACTGGTGCGTCCCATGGCATCAGTATATGACCGATCGACTATTTCATGTCGAGCGGTCGGCTCAGGTCTCTTCGTCCGGTCGTACTCCCACCGTGAGAGCGGGGGAGCGCGATGCGCACCCGCCGGCGCGCCGTCCCCGGGCATGCGGCCTCCCACGCCCGCGGAACGGTACGGCGGAGCACCGCGGCGTGTCCGTGTCCCCATGCTGTCCGGTCGGCGCGCGGCGGGCCAGGACCGCTTTGCTCCCAGCTGGGAGGCGCAGGCTCCCACATGCGCCAGGCTCTAGCATGGCGGGCGTGGAGCTGCGTCAGTTGAGATATTTCGTGGCGGTGGCCGAGGAGCTGAACTTCGGGCGGGCGGCCGAACGGCTCCTGATCGCCGGGCCCTCCCTGTCCCAGCAGATCAAGGCCCTCGAACGCGACCTGGGGGTGCGGCTGTTCGACCGCGACCGCCGGTCCGTGTCGCTCACCCCCGCCGGCTCGTCACTGCTCCCGCACGTCCGCGCGCTGCTGGAGCGCTCCGACGACCTGGGGCGCCGCGCGAGGCAACTTGCCGGCTCCGAGGCGGTTCGGCTCGGGTACGTCAACTGGATCCCCGCCGATCTCGTGGCCCGGGCGTCGGCGGTCGCGCAACTGCACGTCGACGCGTGGATCGCGCCCTCCCACACGCAGGCCGCACGGGTCGCGGACGGCAGCCTCGACCTGGCGATCTGCTGGGTACGGACACAGGACCTGGAGCGGTACGGCCTGCGGGCCCGGCTCCTGGGCGCGGACCTGCTCTACGCCGTCTCCTCGGGCGCCGACGCCGGGCCCGTCCGGGCCCAGGACACCACCGTCCTCCTGGACGACGACACCACCTCCTGGCTGTCGTGGAACCTCTACGCGGAGGAACTCGCCCGCGACACGGGAGCGCACACGGTCCGCATCTCCGACGGCGGGGTCACCGGGACCGGCTTCTACGACCACGTCCGCCGCTGCGGCGGACCGGTGGTCAACTCCCCCAAGGGCCAGACCGCCCCGTTGCCGCCCGACCTGGTCAAGCGGCCGGTGCTGGCTCCCGAGGTCTACTGGACCTGGTCGCTGGTGTGGCGGAGCGACGAGGTGAGCGGCACGGTGCTCGCCGTGGTCGACGCCCTGACCGAGGGCGTGGGGGATTGCGGCATCCACGGCCCGGACGCCTGGCTCCCCGGCGGCGATCCTCACAGGCGGTAGATTTTTCCCTGATTAGCCGGAATTGTCGTCCGGTCCTTCGGGTTATAGGTGACCGGTCGGCTACTTCGCCGGCGCAACCCACCCCCCATTCATCGGGAGCAGGTCATGAGCGTTCAGGGTCAGAAGGTCGCGGTCGTCACGGGTGCGTCGCAGGGTATCGGTGCGGGTCTGGTGGCCGCGTACCGGAAGTTGGGTTACGGCGTGGTGGCCACGTCCCGGAACATCGCGCCGTCGGCGGACCCCGAGGTGGTGACGGTGCAGGGTGACATCGCGGACTGGGACACGGCGGAGCGGGTGATCGCGGCCGGTGTGGAGCGGTTCGGGCGGATCGACACGCTGGTGAACAACGCGGGGATCTTCGTGGCGAAGCCGTTCACCGAGTTCACCGAGGCGGACTACCGCGCGGTGCTGGGCGTGAACGTGGACGGCTTCTTCCGGATCACGCAGCTGGCGGTGGAGCGGATGCTGGAGCAGGGCGGCGGCCACATCGTGCAGATCAGCAGCGCTCTGGGCGATCAGCCGAGCGCCGCGGTCACGTCGGTGCTGGCCTCGCTGACGAAGGGCGGTCTGCAGTCGGCGACGAAGGCGCTGGCGATCGAGTACGCGACCCGGGGGATCCGGTCGAACGCGGTGGCGCTGGGCACGATCAAGACGCCGATGCACCCGGTGGAGTACCACGAGACGCTGGCCGGCCTGCACCCGATGGGGCGGATGGGCGAGATCGACGACATCGTCGACGCCGTCGTCTACCTGGAGAACGCGCCCTTCGTGACCGGCGTGATCCTGCCCGTCGACGGCGGCCAGAGCGCCGGCCGCTGATCCGCCCCGACTCCTGCCGTGGTGGAAGGCCCGGCCTCCCACCACGGAGGACGCCGGTCGTGGCGTCTCCCGGACCGGGGGCACACCGTGGAGTCAACGGAGGAACCCGCGCCGAGGGGCGTGGTGGATCCCGCGCCCCTGGCCGGATCCCGCGCCCCGGCGTTCCGCGAGCCGTCCGTCCCGCACCCGAACGAGGTCCACATGAGGACGCATGCATCACTCCCGCGCTCCGGCTGTCCGTTCCGGGACCGCCTGGGCCGATGGCGCGACGCCCTGTCCGGAGCGCCCCGCCCGTGCTCCGGCCGATGGGGGGAGCAGGGCGCCGTCCTGTGCTTCCCCGTCCCGGGCGACCCCCGCGAGGTGGGCATCCTGCGCCGGAAGGTGCGGTACGTCCTGGGTGGTCTGGGGGTGCCGGGGGAGGCGGCGGACGATGTCCTGCTGGCCGTCTCGGAGTTGGTCACCAACGCCGTCGTGCACGGCATGCCGCCGGCCGTGCTGCGGCTCGCCGTCGGCCGTGGGAGCCGCTGCCTGCGGATCGAGGTCACGGACGCGGGACCGTCCCGGAACGACCCCACCGCGAATGAGGCCCGGGACGAACACGGCCGGGGCCTGCAGATCGTCGCCGCACTGGCGTCGGGCCACGGCGTGACCGTCCGCCCCGACGGAACCACCTACTGGGCGGACATGGCCGCCGGACCACCGCGGCGCCGGAACGACGAACGGGAGCCCGTGAGGCCCGTCGCGGTGCTGGGGACGCTGGCCGCCGCGATGGCCGTGGCGGCCGTCGCGGTCGACGGCCTCCTGGAGTTCTTCGGAGGTCCTGAATCTGCGGCGTGACGTTGCCGGAGGCCGCCTTGCCGGGAGCCGCGGGCTGGTTCTCGGGGGGTGCGGTCCAGTGGCCGGTCGTCGCACAGGTCTCAGGGCAAAGGCGATCAGAGCGAGAGGTCAGGAGGGAGGGCCGCCGACCGCCGGCTGATCAGCCGACTCGACACGAGCCGCTGACTCCGGACGCGGGGGCGGCGGGACGGTGATCACTCCCCACCGCCCCCGCGGCGACGAGCTGGAACGCCTGCATGCCGTCCATGGGGGTGCCATCGGGATTCAGCCCGAACGCGGCCGCGACAACGGTGGGGAGATCGGCCTCGGGGACAGCGACGCGCAGCTCCGCGAGGACGTCGGCAAAGTCGGCGTCATCGATGGCGCCCAGGTACTCCTGGCGCAAGCGGTGGACGACCTCCACCAGCTCGGGCCGCAGCCGCATCCAGGCGCGGGACGTCCGGATCTCCTCCGCGACCTGGTCCATGAACCAGCGCATCACCTCGTACGGGATGTCCAGGTGCCGTCCTCGGGGATCGAAGCACACCGTCGGCTCGCGCGCCGGGTCCTCGTCGGGGATGACCGCGGTCACCACGGCCCGTTGCTCCCGGACGAGGTCCAGTTCCAGGTACCAGGCGTCGTCGGGCACGGAGTACATCGCAGTGATCGCGTAGTCGCGGCCGGGGTGCGTGACCATCGTTCTCAGGCTTTCAGGTCGATCGGCGGTGTGGTGTGGACCTCGGCGTCCGGGGCCAGTTGCAGGCCGGCCATGGCGAGGAAATCGGTGAGCTCGATCCAGCCGCCGTTGGTTCCGTCGTCCCAGCCGGTCCAGAGCCCCGACTCCTCGCCATCCCAGGTGTCGACGTCCTCGCTCGGATGCTGCTCGACCGTCCCCTCGCCGTGCCGGTACCGCAGGTACAGGTACTGACCCGTGGTCGTCCAGGCGTCCCACTGCGACGGGCAGCCCCCGCAGGTCTGCACCACCCGTGCGAGGGTCACATCCTCGTGCAGGTGGGCCTCGACAGCGTCCGGATACCGGTCGTGGGCGATGAGGAGGTCGTCCCCGAGGCCGAGCAGGCGGATGCGGCCGCTGGGGAACCGGAGCGTGAGGCCGGCCGTGAAGGCGACATGGCCGTCGTCGTAGTCGATCCGCCGAACCGACCGGATCGTCTGTCCGACAAACCGGGTCACCGGAACATCCGGCGCGTCGTCGATCACGGAGACGCTTCCCTGCTCCTCCACCGAGTACGGTCCGTGCGGCTGGTCGGCTCGCAGAGACACGCCGGTCGAGGGAGTGTGGAACAGCACCGGGCCCAGACCCTCCAGGTGAAGCCACAGGTGCACCAGCGACGGATCGTCGTCAGCGTGGTGATGCCGAGCCGTGGTCACCTTCAGCAGTCGCCTTCCGATCAGGTCGGCGGCGGACAGCTCCTCGTCGTCGATCACCCGCCGATGCTCGCACGGCTCCACCCGATGGACACGCGAATTCCCGACCGGCCGCCGTCGCCGGGACCCGTCCCGCCGACCGTTGCCGGCGACCCCGGTCGAGTGAAGCCGGCCGATATGCCTCGCGCCACACCTGTCGTGATGGCCACGGTGCCGACTCATGGCCACTGGGCTGCGAAGACTCCGTCGTGAGTCCGCCTCGGGATCGGCGGACTCCCGAGCACCGGACGTCCGCCCGCGCCACGACGGCGCGCGCCGGTCAGGCCGTGGGCCGGCTCGGGTCCCTGTCCTCGCTGAGGCCCGGCACCGTCGCGCCGGACCGGGGAAGCGCGCTCCGCACGGCGGGCAGCGTCAGGACCACGGCCGCCGCCGAGAGTTGCCAGACCGCGCCGAACCCCAGGACCCCCGCGGCGCCGAACAGCACGGACAGGGGACCGGCCGCGGCGAGCCCCACCGGGCCGAGGGCGAAGGCTCCGAAGGTCCCGTAGGCGCTGACCCGGGCGAGCGAGCCGGGCGGCACCTGGGACTGGGTGACCGTCGCATAGAGGGTGCCGCACACGGACGAACCGACGCCGGCCACCAGTGCGGCGGCGCAGATCCACGGCAACGGCCGCCCCGTGGCCAGGGCGGCCGACGGCATGGCCCAGCCCAGCGTGGCCGCCGTTCCGACGAGCAGTGGCCGGCGCGGCCGGCGGCCGAGCATCGCCGTGCCGCCCGCCACCGCCCCCGCCCCGTACAGGGCCATGACCAGCCCCCACGAGGTCGCCCCGCCGAGCCGGCGTTCGGCGACCAGCGGGCCGAGCACGAGGAACGGCGCCCACACGAACAGGTTGAACAGGCACACGTGCACCGAGGTGACCCACAGCCAGGTGCGGGAACGGAACTCGGTCCAGCCCTCCCGGAGTTCCGTGACGAAGGACGACTGGGTCCCGGACGGCCGGACGGCCCGGGGCAGCAGGAGCAGCGCCATCACGCTCACCCCGTAGCTGACGGCGTCCACGGCCAGGACGGCGGAGGCGCCCGCGGCCGCCGTCAGGAGGCCGGCGACCGCGGGACCCGCGATCGAGGCGGCCGAACGGGCGACGCCGAGCAGCGCGTTGCCGTCGGACAGGGCGTCGGCCCGCACGATGCGGGGGACGAGTGCGTCGAGTGCGGGGGTGAACAGGGCCTCGGCCGCGCCCCAGACGACGACCAGTGCGATCAGCGTCCCCATGTGCGGATCGCCGCCGAGCAGGACCAGGGCGAGACCGGCCTGGGTGAGGCAGCGGGTCACGTCCGCGGCGAGCATCACCTGCCGGCTGCCCCAGCGGTCGGAGAGGACGCCGCCGGCGAGCAGCACCAGCACGAGCGGCAGGATCCGGGCGGCGAGGACGAAGCCGAGTTCGGTTCCCCCGCCGCCGGTCTCCAGGACCGCGAAGGCCAGGGCGACGGACGCCATCGACGATCCGAACAGGGACGTGGCGTAGCCGATGAAGAAGCGGCGGAAGTCGCGTTCGCGCAGGACCGCGGGGCGGAGATCGAGAGCCATGAGCGCAGCGTGCAAGGCGCACACGGCGACACGCCAGGCCCTCGAAAAGAATTATTGAGTCTGGTCGCATCAACTTAGACTGCTTGCGGGTCGCGACGAAGCGCGATTTACTGCGGTCGATCTCGTCGATCGAATTATCGACGACAGTCAAGGTCGACGGGTGAAGGGGAGGGGGAGTGCCGTGAGCCGGCCGGTCGAGTACGCCGTCGCGGTGGACCGCTTCCTCGCCTCCGGTGGGCTGAGCGCCGCGTCGCGCCGGATCTACCGGATCGCCCTCACCACCTGGGCCTGGGCGCTGGTCGACCGGGAACCGCCCGTCGGTGAGGGACGCCGCAACGCCGTGCCGCCCGCGGTTCCGCTCGTCCTGCTCGACGCACCGCACACCGCGCTCCGGCTCCGGGACGCCTTCGCGGCGCGGTCCGCGGCCGTCGGGGCCCGCACCGCCAACCGGGAACTGTCCGTCCTCGGCAGTGCCGTGACGTGGTGGCGCGCGCAGGGCTGGCTGTGCCAGGACCCCACGGACGGCCTGCGGGCCGTGCCCGTCCCCGCGGCGGGCGGCGCGGCGGCCGGACTCGACGGCGGCCTGGTGCGCGACGTCCTCCGGCTGCCGGCCCCGCTGCGCGAGCAGACGTTCTGGCATCTGCTCCACGACACGGGAGCGCCCATCGAACGGCTTCTCGCGCTCGACGTCGACGACCTCGATCTGCCCGGCCGCCGTACGCGCGAGCGCGGGGAGACGCCGTTGCGCTGGGGCGGGGAAACGGCCGGGCTGCTCCCCCTGCTGACCCTCGGCCGCGTCGACGGGCCCGTGTTCCGCACCGGGCGCGGACGGCTCTCGTACCGCCGTGCGGCCGAGCTGTTCACCGCCGCCACGCGCCCCCTCGACCCGCGCGGGCGCGGCTGGACGCTGCGGCAGTTGCGGGCCGCGGGGCGGCACTGACCCGTTCGGGCGGGCGGTGTCAGCCCAGGACGCGCAGGGCGCTCTCGACCGCCGCGGCCATGTGGGTGCGCGCGGTGGACAGGTAGCGGCGCGGATCGACGGTGGCGGAGTCCGTCGCGAGGAAGTCGCGGACCGCTCCGGTGAAGGCGATGTTCAGGGCCGTGCCGATGTTGATCTTGACCATGCCTCCGGCGACGGCGCGGCGCAGTTCCCCGTCGGGGACGCCGGTGGAGCCGTGCAGGACGAGTGGGACGGGAACCGCCCGGCGCAGCCGTGCGATCAGCTCGTGGTCGAGCCGCGCCGTACGGGTGGTCATGGCGTGTGAACTGCCGACGGCGACGGCGAGGGCGTCGATCCCGGTCGCGGCCACGAAGGCGGCGGCCTCCCCGGGGTCGGTGCGGGCGCCCGGGGCGTGCACACCGTCCTTGCCGCCGATCTCGCCGAGTTCGGCCTCCAGCCACAGGCCCTGGTCGTGCGCCCACTGCGCGGCGGCCCGGGTGGCGGCGATGTTGCGGTCGTGGGGCAGTGCCGAAGCGTCGTACATCACCGAGCCGAAACCGCAGTCCGCGGCGCGGCGCAGCAGGGCGTCGTCGGTGACATGGTCGAGGTGGAGCCCCAGCGGGACCGCCGCCGAGTCGGCGACCGCGGCTGTCGCGCGTGCGATCGGGGCGAGGGAACCGCCGTGGAAGCGGACGGCGTTCTCGCTGATCTGGCATATCGCCGGCCGCCCTGCGGCCTCCGCCCCGGCGGCGACCGCCTCGGCGTGCTCCAGGGTGATGACGTTGAACGCTCCTACGCCGCGCCCGTCGGAGTGCGCCGCCCGGACGAGTTCGGCGGTGGGGACCAGCGGCATGACGTGGCGACCTCTCGGTAGAGTGACGTTGCGCGAAGATGATGATTCGACCTGGAAAAAGCGCAGAAAACAGCGCCGCATGCGTGGCGCCCAGGTCGGTGCACCCACACACAGGAGGCGAAGAGATGGCGGGACCCCAGGCCCGATGGAGCGCGCTGCTGGAGATGCTCACCCGGGACGGACGCGTCGAGGTCGAGCCCGCCGCGGCCGAACTGGCCGTCTCCGCCGCCACGATCCGCCGCGACCTCGACGAGCTGGCCCGGCAGAACATGGTCACGCGCACCCACGGCGGCGCGGTGATCAACGCGATCGCCTACGACCTGCCCCTGCGCTACAAGGCCGCCCGCCATGCGCCGGAGAAGGAGCGCATCGCCCAGGCCGCGGCCGCCCTGGCGAAGCCGGGCACCGTGGTGGGGCTCAACGGCGGCACCACGACCACCGAGGTCGCCCGGGCGCTCGCCGCGCGCGTCGACCTCGCCGACAGCGGTGCCGAGACCGCCCTGACGGTCGTCACGAACGCCCTCAACATCGCCGGTGAGCTGGCGGTCCGGCGCCACGTCAAGCTGGTGGTGACCGGCGGCGTCGCCCGCCCCGCCTCGTACGAGCTCATCGGGCCGCTGGCCACGGAACTGCTTGCGGAGATCACCCTCGACCTGGTCTTTCTCGGTGTGGACGCCTTCGACGCCACCCATGGAGCGGCGGCCCAGCACGAGGGGGAGGCGAGCATCAACCGGGCGCTCGCCCGGCGCGCCCAGCGGGTCGTGGTGGTGGCCGACGCGTCCAAGCTGGGGAAACGGGCCTTCGCGCGGATCTGCCCGGTGGAGGACGTGGACGTCCTGGTCACCGACGGGAACGCAGCGGCCGAGCTCATCGATCCCTTCGCGGCGGCCGGCGTGGAGATCGTCCGCGCCTGACCGTGGCTGCCGTCCCATGGGCCACCCCCTTCCTCGGCCGTCCGTCATGAAGCAGCGTGCAATTTTCTGCAGGAAAATTGCTAGAGTCGAGCAACTTCACACATGATGCTCGACGGGGCGTGCCGGGTGTCAAGGGCCGCCGGACAGGGACGGAGTCCATCCATGAGCCAGAGCCAGAGCGAGAGCCGGTCCGAGACGGGGAACGGGACCGGGGTGGGGAGCCGGTCCGCGATGGGCAGCCGGACCGAGATCGAGACGGCGACCCAGCCCGACTGCTGGCGCCGCGCCATCGCCCTCGCGGCCGACGGGGAGGCCCCGTGGCGGGCCGCGGTGCCCCGGCCCGGGGAGCGGGTGGCCGTCGTGGGCTGCGGCACGTCCTGGTTCATGGCCCACGCCTACGCCGTGCTCCGCGAGACCGCCGGCCAGGGGGAGACCGACGCCTTCGCCGCTTCGGAGACGCCCACCGGACGCCGCTACGACCGGGTCGTCGCCCTCACCCGTTCCGGCACCACGACCGAGGTGTTGGAGGTGCTCACCCGGCTGCGCGGCACGACGCCCACGGTGGCCGTCACCGCCGATCCGGCGACGCCCGTCATGGAGCTGGCCGACGCCGCGGTGGTCCTGGACTTCGCCGACGAGGCATCGGTCGTCCAGACCCGCTTCGCGACCACCGAACTCGTGCTGCTGCGCGCCCTGCTGGGCGAGGACCTCGACGGTCTGCCGGGCGAGGCGGAGGCGGCGCTCGCCGCCCCGCTCCCCGCAGGGCTGCTCGAGACCGAGCAGTTCACCTTCCTCGGCCGCGGCTGGGCCTTCGGCGTCGCGCAGGAGGCGGCGCTCAAGATGCGGGAGGCGGCGGGCGCCTGGACCGAGGCATACCCGGTCATGGAGTACCGGCACGGCCCGATCAGCGTCACCGGGCCCGGACGGGTGGCATGGTGGTTCGGCGACCCCGCGGACCTCCCGGCGGGGCTGGCGGGGGAGATCGCCCGCACCGGCGGACGCCTCGTGGCCCTGGGCCGCGACCCGCTCGCCGACCTGGTCGTCGTCCAGCGACTGGCCGCCGCGCTCGGCGCCGCGCGCGGCCTCGACCCTGACGCGCCCCGCCACCTGACGCGCTCGGTGGTCCTCGCGGACGGCCGGGGCTGACGGCCGGGCCGGCGCCCGTGCGCCGGAACGCGAATGCCGTCCCCGCCCCGAGGAGGGGCGGGGACGGCATCACGTGAGGACCGTCAGAACTTGGCCCACTTCTGGTTCGGCGTCCCGGAGCACGTCCACAGCTGGAGCGGGGTGCCGCTGGACGTGCCCTTGTCGAGCACGTCGACGCACTTGTCCTTGACGGTCAGGTCGTTCGAGGTGTTGAGCCTGAACTGCTGGGCCCAGCCGCCGTTGCAGCGGGCCAGCTGTATGACCGCACCGTTTGTGAACGAGGCGCCGGCCAGGTCCATGCACATCCCGAAGGAGCGGATGGTCCCGTCGGAGCGGAAGTCCCACTTCTGCCAGGCACCGCCGTCGCAGTTCTGGATCTGCAGGCGGGCGCCGTCGCGACCCGTGCTGCTCTTCGCGCCGCTGACCGCGATGCAGCGGCCGCTCTGCACGCTGCGGATCCGCACGCCGGGCACGGTGGCGGTCTGCTGCGTCTTGGTGGGCGTCGGCTGGCCGGCCGACGAACCGGAACCAGAACCGGAACCGGAACCAGAGCCCGACGAACCGGAACCGGAACCGCCGGAACCCCCGGTGGCGGAACCGCCGCCGCCGGTCGCGCTGCCGCCGGAGCCGCCGGTGCCCAGGTTCGGCAGACCCCCACCGGTGCTGCCGGCACCGCCCGCGGAACCGCCGGCGTTGGGCCGTCCCTGGGACCCTCCGGCCGGAACGTTGCCACCGGCGGCGGGCGAGCCCTTGGAGCCCGTCGTACCGGGCGAGGCCGGCAGGACACCGCTCTGGGAAGCGCTCGGCGAACCGGCCGCCACGGGGTTGCCCTTGCCGCCCTTGTCGGGCAGGAGATCGATTCCCGCCATCAAGGGAACGACCAGCACCGCGCAGCCGACGACGGCCGTCGTGGTCGCGAGGACGCTCCACGCCCGCCGGTCCGGGAGGAGCCTGCGCCGGGGAAGGGCGGGGCGTCGGGCGAATGTGTCCGCGAAACGGGGCGATGCCCCGTCGAGAACCTCGGGGTCCCGTGGTTCGGGATGGGGAGGCACGTGGTCTCCTGTCGGCTCGGTTAATCTGCCGGGAAGCGTAGGGCGCGCGTCCGCCCTTCGATTTCGGCAAGGTGAACAGTAGTTTAAAATTTCACCAAGTATGTCGTCGAATGATCGAATATGCGCCAACACTGTGGTCGGAGCATCTCGTTCAGCAGCTTAATCTTTGCTCCATGTGTGTGAACGAGTCCGAGTGCCGTGAGGACGAGGCCGCGGCCCTCGCGGGGCACGACACCGGCGGCGCCGACGAGCGCAGTGCTGTCGCCAGCCTGATCATTGCCGAGCGGGACAGCCTGCGGCGGTTCGTCACCGGTCTCATGGGGCGTGACGTCCATGCCGCGGAGGACGTCCTGCAGGAGACCCTGCTGCGCGCGCTCCAGCGGGCCGGACGGCTGGACGTGCACGAGCGGCCGGTCCGCATGTGGCTCTTCCGCGTGGCCCGCAACCTCGTGGTCGACCACCGCCGCCGCGACCGCGCGGTGCCCGTCGGCATCACCGCCGCGGACTTCGCGGGGACGGCGCTCGAGCACTCCGGCGACCACGCCGGTCTCGTCGAGGACCGCTCGGTCCTGCTCGCCGCGCTGAGCGCCCTGCCGCCCGCCCACCGCGAGGCGGTGGTCCGGGTGCACGTGCTGGACCAGACCGGAGCGGACGCCGCCGCCGAGATGGGCGTGCCGCGGGGCACCGTCAAGTCGCGCACGCACCACGGCGTGCGCGCGCTGCGCGCGGAGCTGGAGCGGCGCGGACTGAACGGGGCCGCCGCGTGAGCGCCGCCGCCGGGTGGTTCCGGCTGATCGGCCTCGTCGGACTTCTGATCCTCGTCGTCGTCGTGGCGCACTGGCTCGTCCGCCGCAAGGGCGGCTGGGGCGCGCTGCGCCGCCGGGTCGTGCGCGAGCTGACGACGGCCGCCCGCGCCTTCGCCGCGCCCGTCCGCACGCAACTGCGACACCGCAGCGGCCTGCGGGTGCTCGCCCGCCTGCTCCGCGACACCTCCGGCTGGACGGACGCCGCGACCGCGCTGCGCCGCGCCGCCGCCGAACGTCCCGGCGCCCGGCCGTACGCGGTGCTGCTCGGCACCGACGTCGTCGGCGTCTACGTCGCCCACGGCCACGGCGAGGGCGCGTTGCCCGAACCGTGGGCCCGCGACGCCGCCGAACCGCGACTGTGGTGGATCGGCCGCGCCGACCTCGGCACCGAACCCGGGACCGGGCACGGCGGCGAGGCCCCCGTGCTGGTCTGCCTCGGCAGGGCCGGCGCCGACGCGGTGCTCCTCGACCTGACGGCGGTTCCCCCGGCGGTCTCCGTCACCGGTGAACGCCGCACCGCCCGCGCCGTCCTCCAGGCCCTCGCCGCCCAGCTCGACGCCCGCCTCCCCGCCGGTCGCGTGGTGGTCGGCGCCGGGGTGCACCCCCGGCACGACGGCCCCACCGACGTCTACGAGGGTCCCGGCACCGGCTACGCCGTCAGCGCCGAGGCACCGGAACGCAACCGGCCGGCCGGCGTGCGCCTGCTCACCCTGGGCGTGGCCCACCACACCACCCTGATCCTGGAAGCGGACCGGGACGGCCACCTGCGCCTGCACGGCGGCCCGCCCGCCCTCACCGTCGACGCGCTGCCCCTGGCCCGCGCCGTCGCCCGGCTGGTACGCACCCTGCCTCCCGTCCCCGGGGACGACGGTGGCGCCGGTCCGCGTCCGCCGAAGTCCCTCGGCACGCCGTCGGCCGACGACGACCTCGTCGAGACCGGGCTCTCGCCCACCGCCATGGCCGTCTCCGCGACCGCCCCCCGTCCCGAGCCCACCCCGGCCCCGACCGCCACCGTCCCGGCCCCCGCCCCCGCCGCCACCGAACACGGCGACGAGGACGGCGACCTCGCCGAGCCGACCGCATTCGGACCGGCGGGCGTCTCCGCCGCCACCGCACGCTCCTCGTCCTCGTGACGCCCGAACTGGGAAGACCGTGAACCTCACCATCACCACCGTCGACGGCGCGGACGGTGCGCGCCGCGACCACCTCGTAGGGTTGCCCCCGCGCACTACCGTCGCGGACCTCGCCGAGGCCGTGGACGGGACGCGCGCCCGCGACCTCTACCTCGACGGCCGCCGGCTCGACCCGGACGCGCCCGTGACCGCGGCGGGACTGCGCGAAGGCGGCGTCCTGGGCCTCGGCGCCGCCGGCACGGACCCCGACCGGGTACGGGCCGGCGCCGACACCGACGCCGGCCCGGTGCTCGCCGAGGTCCACGTGGTCTCCGGGCCGCAGGCCGGGCGCACCTGGCTGCTCGGGTTCGGCAGTCACGAGATCGGCTCCGGACCGCTGTGCGCGATCCGCGTCGAGGGCCAGGGCGTCCCCGAGGGCGGGCTGTGGGTGACGGTCGGCGCCGACGGCTCCGCCCACTGGCACCGCACCCGCACCTCGCCCGGCGACGAGGTGCGCGGCCGGGTCGCCGCGCCCCCGCCGGACGACGCGGTCACCGCGCTGCGCCGCACCCGCCCGCAGCGGGTCACCACCGAGCGGACCGCCGCCCCGGGCCAGCAGCCGGTCCCGTGGGGGCCCGGCGAGGACCTCACCGTGGGCTCCGTGCTGCTGCGGATGAGCGCGCCGGTCGAGCCGGACGCCGCCGTCACCGAGTCCGCGGACGGCTTCGGCATCGACTACAACCGCCCGCCGCGGATCGCCCCGCACCTGGACGGCGAGCGCGTCCGGCTGCCCTCGCCGCCCTCGGCCCCGGCCAAGCGGCCCTTCCCCGCGGCGATGATGATCGCCCCGGTGATCATGGGCTTTCTCATGGTCGCCATCTTCAAGTCGTACTACTTCGTGGCCTTCATCGCCCTCGGCCCGATGATGATGGTCTCCAACTGGGTCACCGGCCGCCGCACCGCCCGCAAGGACTACGAAGAGGCGGACCGGCAGTACAACCGGCGGCGCGTCGTGGTCGAGGACGGGGTCCGCGAGGCCGTCGCCCGCGAGCGCCGGGTACGCCACGTCACCGGCCCCGACCCCGCCGCCGTCGCCCTGATGGCCACCGGGCCGGGCAGCCGGCTGTGGGAGCGGCGCCGCCACGACCCCGACCACCTCGTCCTGCGCCTCGGCACCGCCGACCAGCCCTCGCTGCGCGAACTCGAGGACCCCGCGCGCGACGAGAACCACCGCACCATCCGCTGGAACATCCCCGACGCGCCGATCGGCGTGGACCTCACCGGCCACGGCGTGGTGGGCGTGGCGGGCCCCGCGGCCGAGGTGCAGCCGCTCGCCCGCTGGATGGCGGTGCAGGCGGCCGTCCTGCACAGCCCCCGCGACCTGCGGATCGTGCTGCTCACCGAGCCGGGGCGCGCCGACGACTGGGCCTGGGTGCGCTGGCTCCCGCACGTGCGGCCCGCGGCGCCCGGCGGCCCGCTCGTCCTCATCGGCAACGACCCCGAGTCCACCGCGGCCCGCGTCTCGGAACTGGTCGCGCAGATCCAGGTGCGCAAGCGGGCCTCGAACCACGACCGCAACGCCGCCCTCATCGGCCCCGACATCCTGGTGATCGCCGACGGAGCCCGGCGGCTGCGCGACGTCCCCGGCATGGTCCAGGTCCTCACCGAGGGCCCGGCCGCGCGTGTCTTCAGCGTCTGCCTCGACGAACAGGAGCGGCTGCTGCCCGAGGAGAGCACCGGAGTGGTGCTCGCCGAGGCCGGCCGGCTCACCGTCAAGCGCCCCGGCACGCCCGACGTCCCGGCGGTCCGCGCCGACCAGGTCACGCCCGAGTGGTGCGAGCAGGTCGCGCGCGCCGTGGCGCCGGTCCGCGACGTCAGCCCCGAGCACGACGCGGGACTGCCGCAGCGCGTGAAGCTGCTCGACCTGCTCGGCCAGGAACCGCCCAGCGCCGACACGATCCTGGAGGGCTGGCGGTCCCGCCCCTCCACCACGTCGTTCGTGCTCGGCAGCGGCTTCGAGGGCCCGTTCTCCCTCGACCTCGTCCAGGACGGCCCGCACGGACTGGTCGCCGGCACCACCGGCTCCGGCAAGTCCGAACTGCTGCAGACCTTCGTCGCCTCCCTCGCCGCCGCCAACCGGCCCGACGAGCTGACCTTCGTCCTCGTCGACTACAAGGGCGGCAGCGCCTTCAAGGAGTGCGCGCAGCTCCCGCACACCCTCGGCATGGTCACGGACCTCGACGCGCACCTGGTCGAACGTGCCCTGGAGTCGCTGGGCGCCGAGCTGATGCGCCGCGAGCACGTGCTCGCCGCCGCCAACGCCAAGGACCTCCCCGAGTACCAGGCCAAGCGCGCGGCCGACCCCTCGCTCGCGCCGCTTCCCCGGCTCCTGCTGGTCATCGACGAGTTCGCCACCCTGGTGCGCGAGGTACCGGACTTCGTGCCCGGCCTCATCAGCATCGCCCAGCGCGGCCGGTCGCTCGGCATCCACCTGGTCCTGGCCACCCAGCGTCCCGCCGGTGTGGTGACCGCCGACATCCGGGCCAACACCAACCTCCGGATCGCGCTGCGGGTCACCGACCAGTCCGAGAGCCAGGACGTCATCGACGTCACGGACGCCGTCGACATCTCCGCCACCACCCCCGGCCGCGCCCTGGTGCGGCGCGGCCCGAAGTCCGCGGAGCCCTTCCAGACCGCCTGGGTCGGCGCCGAGCGGCCGCGGCCGCGGACCGAGGAGGAGACCGAGGCCGACAGCGGCGCCCGCAAGCCCGTCGTCGCGTCGGCGCTGTCCTGGGACGCGCTCGGGCGGGCCGCGGCCCCGGTGGCGTCCGAAACCGTCCTCACCCAGAGCGCCCAGGCGCCCGCCCCCACCGATCTGCAGGTCCTGGTCGACGAGATCCGCACGGCCGTGGACCGGCTGGAGGACTACACCCCCCAGCCCAGCCCCTGGCTGCCCGCGCTGGAGCGCCGGGTCCTGCTCGACGACCTCGACGCGATGAACCCCGTCCGCGAGGGACGCCTGCTCATCCCGTACGCCCTGGAGGACGTGCCGCAGCTGCAGCAGCGCCACGTCGCCGCCGCGGACCTCAGCAGCTTCGGCCACCTGTACGTGATCGGCGCGCCCCGGTCCGGCCGCACCCAGGTGCTGCGCACCCTGGCCGGCTCCGCCGCCCGCCACCAGAGCACCGCCGACGTGCACCTCTACGGCATCGACGCGGCCGGCGGCGGCCTGGCCGCGCTCACCACGCTCCCGCACACCGGTGCCGTCGTCCCCCGGCACGACACCGAACGGCTGGAGCGGCTGCTGCGCCGCCTCAACCAGGAGCTCGTCAACCGCCAGGAACTCGCGCAGCAGCACAACGCCACCGGGATCGGCGAACTGCGCAAGGCGCTGCCGAAGGCGGAGCGCCCCGCGCACATCCTGCTGCTGGTCGACGGCTGGGACGCCCTGTCGGCCATGCTCGACGAGCACGAGTACACCCACATGTACCAGGACATGGTCCGCCTGGTCCGCGAGGGTGCCGGTGCGGGCATCCACTTCGTCGGCACCTCGGAACGCTCCCTGCTGGGCGGCCGCATGGCGGCCCACAACGACCACCGGCTGCTGCTGCGGCCCGGCGACCGCTCCGACGTCCAGACCATCGGCATGAAGCCCGGCAAACTGCCCGCGGACATCCCGCCGGGCCGCGGTTGGCACGTCCTGACCGGTACCGAGACCCAGGTCGCGCTGCTCGCCCCGGGTGGTGGCACCGAGCAGGTCGAGGCGCTCCGCAAGATCGGCGCCGCCGCGCTCAAGCGCGACGCGCGGGTGCCGCAGGCACGGCGCCCCTTCTCGGTGGCCTCGCTGCCGCGGTCGGCGGAGTTCGCCGACGTCTACGACAAGGTGCCCGCCGAGCAGCGGCGCCCCCTGTGGGGCCTGCTGGGCATCGGCGGCGACGAGGCGGAGCCGGTCGGTGTGGACCTCGCGGGGGCGTCCGCGGTGTTCGGCGTCATCGGCCCCACCGGCTCAGGACGGAGCAACACGCTCGCCTCGCTGGCGGTCTCGCTGCTCGCGGGCGGCACCTCACTGGTCGTCCTCACCCCGCGCGAGTCCCCGCTGCGCGGGCTCAGCCGGCACACCACGGTCCGCGTCATCACCGACACCGAGCCGACCGAGGAGGCGGTGCGCTCGGCGCTCGCCGCGCTGCCCGGACCCCGGGTGGTGATGGTCGACGACGCCGACCTGCTGTCGATGTCCGGCGCCGACAAACTCCTCAAGGAGATCACGGTGTCCGGCCGCGACCAGGGCCTCGGCCTCGTCTACGCCGCGACCGCCGACGGTATCCAGGGCGGTATGAGCGGCTGGATGTCCAGCGCCCGCAAGGCCCGCCGCGGGCTGCTGCTGGGGCCGAAGAGCATCACCGAGGGGGATTTGATCGGCGTACGGCTCCCGCACGCCATCACACGGGTCGCACCCCACGCGGGCCGCGGCTGGACCGCCGGGCGGGGCAGCGAGGTGATGGCGCTGCAGGTGCCGCTGACCTCGCTCCGTACGGAGTGACGCCCGTGCCGTGGTCCGCACCGGAGTGCGGAC
>NZ_JBEZXR010000073.1:0-43142 GCF_040638135.1 Streptomyces sp. NPDC026673
ACCTGCGCCTGCCCGCCGTCGGCGGACACGAGCGTGGAAAGGATCTTGACGACGGTGGTCTTCCCGGCACCGTTCGGCCCCAGGAGCGCGAAGACCGTTCCTTCCGGGACGGCCAGGTCGACGCCGTCGAGAACGGTCTTGCCGCCGTAGGACTTGCGCAGGCCGATGGCGGAGACGGCGGCGGGCGACTGCGGATTGACCACGCGCCTTGGTGTGGGCATGACAGATGAAACCATGGAGCCCTCCCGTTCGGAGGTTGAAGTGACGGGGTGATGGGAAAGTGCCGGGGCCGGCGTTCAGGCCCTGGCGCGACGGATGTCGATGTTGCCCCAGCGGGTCCGGGCGCGGACCTCGACGGCGTCCTCGGTGTTCTCCGGGGGTGCCGAGTCCGCGAGCGTGTTGCGCACCTGTCCGCGCTCGGAGCTGACGTCGAGCCAGGCGGCGGTGCCCTCGCGGATGCCGACCTCGATGGCGCCGTAGGAGGTCTCCAACTGAACGGTGCCACGGGCGACCTCGGCGACCCGGAGGTTGCCGTGGGCGACGGTGGCGGCGACCGAGCTCTCGGCGCGCTCGATGTCGACGTTGCCGTGGGCGCCGCGCACGCGCAGCTCGCCGATCGCCGCGCCGACGGTCGTGGTGCCGTGCGAGTTCTTCAGGACCGCGGGACCGTCGATGGTACCGATGCGCAGACTGCCGGAGCTGGTGGTGATCTCGGCGGCCCCCTCGATCCGGTCGACGATGACCGAGCCGTGGGAAGCCGTCATCTCCAGCGGGCCGGTCGTGTCGAAGCGGACGTCATTGGACGAGGTCTTCACCCGGACCTCGCCGAGCCGGCCCTCGCCCAGCACCTGGGTCCAGGAGCCGGTCACCTCGACGCGCGAACCCGTGGGCAGTTCGACCGTCACATCGACGGCGCCGGTGGGGCCGATGAGATAGCGGTCCTTCGTCCTGACGGTCAGGACGCCGCTCGCGTACGTGACCTCGGTCTGCTCGGCGGCCCGAACGTTCTTGTCCCGCTTCGGGTCGAGGGGCCGCACCTCCACGACGGTGTCGCGGCGGTCGCTCGCGGTGAACCGGACGGAGCCGGCACCCACGTGGGCGGTGACCGAGATCGGTTCGGGGGTGTCGAAAGAAGGCATGGCTGTCCCGTCCTGGTGAGTCTTCGGATCGTCCCCGCTGGTGGGACGTGGTGTGGGTGGGGCGGTGCGGGTCCGGGTGCGGCTAGCGCACCCAGCCCGTGAAGCTCTGTCCGATGGTGCGGGTCTTCTCCGTCGGTCGCTGCTGCGGGCCGCCGTCGACCGCGGCCGACACGGCCCGGACCAGCCATGCGTTGACCGACAGGCCCTCGCGGTTCGCGGCCTCCTCGGCGCGGGTCTTGAGGTGCGCCGGCAGGCGCAGGTTGACGCGGGCGGTGCCGCCCTCGTCGCCCTCGGCCGGGGCCGGGGTCCTGAGCGGTTCGACGGGCGCGACGCCCACATCCGCGGGGCCGCCGCCGGCGGGCGGCAGTGTCACCACGAAGTCGGGGTCCAGTCCGCGCAGCCGTACGTCGACCGAGCCGGGGGCGAGTTCACGGGTGATCTCGTCCATCGCGGCGGAGAGCACGTTGAGCATGGTCAGACGGGTCGCCGACTCCAGGGGAGCGGTGAGCCGCTCGGCCAGCTCGCGGGCTTCCTCCCCGCCGGCTTCGGCGGCCACCGCGAGTTCGCGGCGCAGGGTTTCGACATATGGCGTGAGGTCCATGACGCCATAGTGGCACCACAATGGCGCCACACGCAAGGGCATGGGCCGCCCTGGATCGGCGTGACCCAAAGACCCCCCACTCGACCTGCGAAAACGCCGTCATGGCGGCCTGGGCCACGATGGCATCACGCACGCCCTTGCCGCCGTTGGAGCATCGACTGGCACCGGGTGGCGCCAGATGGCACCAAGTGGCACCACCTCGGCGCCACGGGCAGGGCCGACAGGACCAGCGGGGGCCGGCGGGAAAAATCTCGAACTTCTCCTCCACGCTCCCGGCAGGATGCCGGTGTGCAGCACATCCTGGGCGGACTCGCCGCCAATCCGGCCCTGCCGCCCGAACTGGTCGACCGGCTGATAGCCGTCGCGGACGACGACATCGCCACGGGCCTCGCCGACCGCGCCGACCTCAGCCGGGCACAGGCCGTCGCGCTGGCCGAGCGCGTCGGCGAGAGCGCGGTACAGCTCGCGTACGCGGGCCGGCTGACCGCCGCCGACATCGACGCATCGGTCCGGCCGGATGCCGCCCTCGCGATGCTCGACCAAGGTGCCGGCCGCCCGGAGTGGGCGCGCCTCCTCGCGGCGGACCCGGTCCGTGAGCACCGGGAGAAGCTGGCGGCCTGCCCCGGCCTGCCGTCCGACGTGGTGGACATGCTCTCGACGGATCCGGACGTGGGCGTCGTCGCCGAGCTCGCGTTGTGGACCACCCCCGAGACGGCGGAGAAGCTCGCGGCACACCCCCACGCCGAGGTCCGCCGGGCCGTGGCGTGCAACGAGGCGACGCCGCCCGCCGCACTGGCGGCGCTGGTGACCGGGGAGGGGCTGCCCGCCGCGTCCCGCTGTCGGGTCTGTGACCGCGAGGAAACCCCCTTCGTCCACGATCCGCAGTGCCCACGGCTCGACTGCGACCTACCGCCGGGCGCCTCCTGCGCCGGATTCCACGAGTCCGCCCTCCACGCCATACGGCAGGCGGCACTGTGCAACCCGGCCACCCCCGTCGAAGCGGTCGTCGGCTTCGTGGACCACCCGTCCATGCTGTTGCGATGGGCGCTCGCCGCCCGTCGGGACCTGCCCCGGCGGGCGTACGCACGGCTCGCCTCGGACCCCATTCCCGGTATCCGCGCCGACCTCGCCGAGAATCCCGCGATCGACGAAGTCCTGATCCGCGTGATGGCCGACGACCGTGATCCGCACGTGCTGCGCGGGCTCGCGCAACACCCCCGCGTACCGCTCGACGTGCTCATCCGCCTCGCCCGGACCAGCAAGATCGGTGCCACCCTCCTCCCCCGTGTCGCCGCCTGCTCCCCCGCCGAGGTCGAAGAGCTGGCCACGTCACCCGACCCGGCCGCGCGAATGCTCGTGGCCCAACGACGCGACCTGCCGCCCGGGATACGCGATCGGCTGGCCGGCGACCCCGACGCGAAGGTGGTCAAGGCCCTCGCTCCGCACCCCGGCCTCACGGAAGCGCAGTTGCGCGCCATGGTCGCCCGGCACGGGGTCGGTGTCCTGGCCGGGGTCGCGGCCAACCCGGACGCTGCCCCGGCGCTGTTGGCGGACCTGGTCCGGCACGAACCGACGGCGCGGAAGGTGTTCCGTGAGGTCGTCCGGCATCACGCGGCGCCCGCCTCGGCAGTGCTCGCCTGCCTGGCGGACGGCAAGGCCAGACCCGTCGCCGCCGGGCACCCGGCACTGCCGCCGCAGGTCATCGTGGAACTGCTTTCCGATCCGAATCCGGCGGTGGCGGAAGCGGCGGCGGCCAACCCGTCGCTGCCACCTGCCGTGATGGCGGAACTGCTGTGCGCGCGATGAGCGCAGCCGGGCGCGTCGACCGTTCACGCGTCACGTGAGGCGCCCGGTCGCTCTACCCGGTCGACTGGTGGCACCAGGGATACCGCTTCGAACCTTCGCATCGCACAGTGACCCTGCCTGAGGACCGCGCTCCTGCCCCGGGATCGATCCCCCGGCCCGCGCAGCGCTAGCATCGAGCCACATGATCGTATGGCTCAACGGCACCCACGGCGCCGGCAAGACGACGACCAGCGCACTGGTGCAACCACTGATCCCGGATTCCCGGGTGTTCGACGCCGAGAAGGTCGGCGAGACGCTCATGGACATCACTCCGGGGCTGCCCGGGACGGACAACTTCCAGCACTGGCCGCCGTGGCGGCCGCTCGTCGTCGAGACCGCACGCCGCGTACTCGAGTACACCGGCGGCACCCTCGTGATGCCCATGACCGTCCTGGTCGAGCAGTACTGGCGCGAGATCAGCACGGGCCTCGCCCGGCATGCGATCCCTGTGCGTCACTTCGTCCTGCACGCCGACCAGGACACCCTTCGCGCGCGCATCGCGGGCGACTCTGTTGTCGGCCCCGACTCTCCGTTTCGTCTCAAATACCTCGAGCCCTACGCCGAAGCGGCCCGCACCTGGCTGCACAGCGAGGCCGAGGTCGTCGACACGACGCACCTCACACCGGCCCAGGCCGCTCTGCGGATCGCAGAGGCCGTCAAGAGCTGAGGTCCACCGCCCATCCACGAATACGGACCCTGCCCTTCGCGCCGTGATGCGCCCTGTCGGCCCAGCGGAGAATGCCTGCGTCGGCGGGGAAACCGGCGCGGCCGGTAATTCGACTGCCCCGGTGACGGAGCGGCGGGCGGTGGTCGTGCCGACCCGGAACACGGCCGCGAGCTGGGTAGAGTCGCCCGCGTGGGACTTTGGCTGCTCAACAACCTGAACACGGCCGGCCTTACGATTCTCATCGTCGGAGGCGTTGTTGTTGTTTCGCTTGCCGCCTGTCTGGTCACGCGTCGCCTTTTTCCTGCGTTGATCAATGGCGTGACCAATGATGTGTCCCGAACGGTACTTGAACTGTTCGGAGCCATCTACGGAATCGTCCTTGCTTTCGTCATCGTGACCCTGTGGACCGAACTTGAGCAAGTGCAATCAGTGGTGACTTCGGAGGCCACGGATCTCGCGGTGATTTCCCGCAACGCGCATTCGTTTCCGGACGATGTCCAGGAAAAACTGGACCGAGCGATCGGGGGCTATGTTCACGCTGTCGTGGAGGATGCATGGCCGCTGATGCGCGACGGAAAGAACAGCCTCAGCGCGACATCGGGCAAGCTCGAGGCATTGTATACAGTGCTGCAGGATTACAATCCGAAAACCGCTTCCGAACAGGCCTTCTACAGTGAATCGGTGGAGCGGCTGAACGATGTGACCGCACAGCGCAGAACCCGCATCCTGGCCGCAACGCAGCAATTGCCCGCCCTTCTGGAGGTCCTCACCTACGGGGGAGCGCTGGTCGTGATGCTGGTCACCTTGCTTTACGGGGTGGAGAACCTCAAGGTGCAGCTGCTTTTCGTAGGGTCGATCGCATTGCTGGTGGGCCTGAGCCTCACCCTCGTCCTCGTCCTCGAACACCCCTTCGCCGGCGATGTGAGTGCGAGTCCGCATCCGTTCATGGAAGGCCAGCTGAGGAAATACTGGGGCAAGTGATGTGGTGAGGTCCGTCGAGAGATCCACCGCACCAGGCCGTCGGGTAGCGGGACGCGGTCGACCGCGTCATCGCACGCGATGAACCCGGCGACGTCGGCGATCCTCCCCGGGATACTGGTCGCCCATGGATGAGGTCGAAGTCGTCATCGCCCATTCCGAGCGCGCGACCCTGCGCGTCGGCGACGTGTTCCTGAAGGTGGACGCCGATCAGGCGCGCATCGACGTCGAGGTCGAGGCGATGTCCCTCGCGCCGGTCCCGACCCCGGAGGTCCTGTGGCGCAAGCCGCCCGTGCTCGCGATCGCCGCGCTCCCCGGGACGACGCTGGGGCGCCTCGGCGGGCCGTCGACCGGGTCGCCGGCGGCGTGGGCCGCGGCGGGTGCCGCCATCCGGAGGCTGCACGACGCGCCGTTGCCGGCCCGGCGCGGCCGGGCCGGCCGGAGCAGCGGCGCGCTGGCTGCGGAACTCGCCGACGAGTGCGAGTGGCTCGTGACGAACGGCGTCCTGCCCGCCGACCTGGTCGCCCGCAACCGCCAGGTCGCCGAGGCCGCGCTCCGGCCGTGGACTCCGGCGTTCACACACGGCGACCTGCAGATCGCGCACCTCTTCGTCGACGGCGACGAGGTCACCGGCATCATCGACTGGTCCGAGGCGGGCCGGGGTGATGCCCTGTACGACCTCGCCACCTTCACCCTCGGACACGAGGAGCACCTCAACGACGTCATCGCTGGCTACGGCACCGAGGTCGACCTCGACGTGGTCCACGCGTGGTGGTCGTTGCGAAGCCTGCTGGTGGTTCGCTGGCTGATCGAGCACGGCTTCGACCCCTTCGCCCCGGGCTGTGAGGTCGACGTGCTGAGAGCCCGGATGTGAGGCAGCGTGAACCCGGATGCGGGCGGGTGATCGCCCATCAACTTTCCGGTTGTGGCAGCGCGGAGGGCACCGGAGTGTGCGACCAGCGGACGGGGGTGCCGTCAGGACCGTTGGTGAGCCAGGAGCCGTCGCCCAGAGGCACCAGTTCGTACGGGTTGGTCACTTCGACGGCGATCTCGCCGCTGAGCGTGGCCGTGCGCACGTCGATGAGGTGGTAGCGGAACCACTCCTCCTCGCCCTGGCCCTCACCGCCCAGTGTGACGACGGCCAGGTCTGGGGTCAGGTAGCCGCCGCTCCATTCCACGAAGGTCTCCTCCGGGTCGTATCCGAAGGCTTCGACGGGCAGGGTGAAGAGCACTTGCCCGCTGGGGTGGCGGTGGAAGGCGACATCCCCCTGCCCGTGGTCGACGGTCATGAACTGCTGCCCGTCTGGCGCCAGGTCGATCAGGCAGCGGTCCCACCACGGGTACGTCACGAACTCCGCCTCGCCGCCGGCCCGGGCCGTGCCCCTGAGAATGACTGAGCCGTCCTGGCCCTCACCGATGTCGAGGTAGTTGCTGCCGTCCACGGGGTGCACGTAATGGCCGGCGCCGTGCCCGACTGTCTCCAGTTCCCGGCGGACAAGGACCGCCCCACTATCAGCGTCGTGCACGACCCACTGATCTCCGCCTCCGCGTCCCGCCATCGCGTCCGGCCGGTAGACCCATACGGTCCGGCCGTCCAGGGACAGCGCACAGCCAGGCCGGTGACCATGGCGCCGGTCCGAGTAGGGCTCGAAGTTCGATGTCCACACCAGGCCACCGGCGCGCGTGAGGCAGACGACGCCGTTCGGCGTCGTGTACACGACCCGCTCCAGATCGGGCCAGACCGCCGACTCCACGACCTCGTCGCCGGGCCGCGGCTGGAACACCGCGGCGGGCTCCAGTGCCCCGAACACCCCGGGGTCCACCACGTAGGCATGGATCCGCCGATTGCGGTGGCGTGTGATCACCTTCGGAGGCCGCACGGGAATCATCTGCCGAGGCTAACGTCCCGTTCAGGCCGACCGACAGCCAGGATCCGTGGGCGCACCGTCCTCCAAGGCCACCGCTCCAACGAAGGGGCCGATCCGCCCGGGTTGGATGACCAAGAGCGTTCAGTCACACCAGTTGGTGACAATCAGCCTGCATGTGTGACGACTACCGTGCTTCGGCTCAGCGGCCGGTCCCCGATTCGGGAACCGCGGTGCGGCCTCAGAATTCGAACTCGACGTAGTCGATGTCGGTGAAGTCGACCCGCAGGCCCTGCGCGCGGCGACCGCGGTCCTTGAAGTAGACCTCCTGCAGGCCCTCCGCCGCGATGGCCCGCAGCTGGTCCTCGCCGGCGCCCGCGGACTGGGCGGCGAACAGCCGTGCGGCGTAGTCGGGGGGCAGGGCCTGGGTGACGAGGCGGACGCGGGCGTCGTCGGTGGAGCCCGGGGCGGCCGTGAAGCCGAAACGCGCGCGGGTCTCGATGACGATGCCGCCGCTGGTGGCCGCGCGCTGCCTGGCGCGTTCGCGGACGCGGGGCTGCCACCGTCTGGCCACCTCCGCCGCGAGGCGGCCAGCCAGGTCCTTGCGGGGACGTTTGATCTGGCCGGTCAGATAGCGCTCGACGGTGCGCTGCGACACGCCGAGCAGGGCGGCGACGGCCCTGGTGCCCTTCTCCTGCTTGACGAGGAACCGCATCTGGGCCTGCGCCGACTTGGGGGCGGGGCGTGTGAGGGTCTTCGCCGTGGCCTTGTCGAGGCCGTCGCCGAGCATGCCCACCGGGTTCTCCTACTCTCCGTCGAGGGCGGCGTCGCCGCCCTTGATGTGGCGGGCGGGATTGTGGCCGTCCTCCAGCAACTCCACGGCCCACATGAGGGATTGGGTGCCCTCGTGCTTGACCATCCCCGGTGACACGCCGAGCCGGAAACCACCGGGCAGCGGCTTCCCCTCAGGCGTGCGCGGCAGGAAGTCCAAGGGGCCGGGACCGTCGGAAAGATACACGGCGCAGTCGGACAGGGCGGCGATCGGGAAGAGTCCGGCGGCGGCGAACCTCGTCATCTTGCGGTGCATGTTGACCCGGGCGGTGGCGATGACGGCGGCGCGGATGTCGGGGCGCCACGTGGGGCGGTCGAGGGCGGGCCAGCGTTCCCCGGGACGGTAGCCGGCGCCCTGGGGGCGTTCGCGCAGCTTGCCGATGCCGCCCTTCACCGTGGCCTTGACGGCGGACAGGAGAGCGGCGCGGGCCGGGTCCGTCTGCTTGTGGTGCTCCATCGCGGCGAGGAAGTCGGCTTCCGGCATGCCGGAGACGACGCCGAGTTCGGCCATGGTGGCCATGTACGCGTCGCGCAGTCGGCCGTACCAGGCGTCGAGGTACGCGCCGTGCTCGGGGCGTACGTACGCCTCGGCCGGGCTCACGTCGTGGCCGAGTTCGACGGCGTAGGCGACGGTGGGGGTGGCGTACCAGGCGGGGCCCTCGGGGCGGCGGCCGTCGGGGGTGAACGGATTCGGAAGGCGCGGGTCGAGGGCGATCCGCGAGAGGTCGACGAGCCAGGAGCCGGGCAGTGCCTTGTCGAACCGCGGCCGCCGTACGTGCACGGCGGGACCGAGCCCGACGTTCAGGCGGTTCGCTGCGGCGGCGAACGCCATGTTGACGTCGATCCCGACCGCGAACTTCCGCGCGCACTCGTCGTCGGTGAGCAGTTGCGGGTCCCGGATCCATTCGAAGGCCTCCTCGTCGAGGACCTCGTCCGGGGTGCGCCGGTGCCCGCGCGGGAACCGGGAGGTCACGACGGGGTGCTCGTCGGGGGCCTCGGGTGGCGCCGGGTCCACGGGACCGGTGAGGGCGCCGGGGTTCGCCCCCGACACCCACGCTCCGGTAGCGGGGTCCTTGACGGCCCGGGTCGGCGGGCGCAGGGCCGTCATGAGTTCCAGGCCGCTCACGGCGGTGGAGCCGCGCGGGGTGACGACGCGGTGCGCGTAGTCCGCCAGCAGCTGGGCGAGTTCGGGCGGCGGCAGTTGTTCGGCGTCGCCCCAGGAGCGGCTGTCGAGGGCTCCCCATGACAGGACCGCGAGCTGCACGCAGTGGCGCCGGCCGTCCTGCGCGGGGCGGTAGACGCGGGCCCAGGGGCCGAATCCGCGACGCGTGAGCTGCCATTTGGCGCGGGTGATCTGCCGGACGACCTTGTGGTCCCCGGGCAGCCGCAGGGCCCTGCGGTCCTCCAGCACCGCGGGCAGGCCGAGGCGTTCGGCGGCCTGGGCGGTGAGCACGACCAGGGGGTCGGAGTCCTTGCCGTTGCGGTGCAGGCGCGGGGCGCCGAGCCGCGCTTCGGCGAGCGTCCACTCGACCAGCGACGGCACGTCGGCCGCCGGGCAGCGCAGGAGGAGGCCGTCCGCGCAGTAGGCGGTGCCGTCGCCGTCGAGTACGGCGAGGGGGCCGTTGGCGAACCGCGGATCCGCCTCTGTGGGTGCCGGGGCCGGCGTCCGTGCTGCCGCTGCCGCTGCCGCTGCCGCTGCCGAGGGGACGACCGCCGCTGCGGGAGCGGGCGTTGCGGCGGGCCCGGTCGCGGGTGTCCGCCGCGCCGGAGCGGGCGGCGCCTGGACGGGCCGTGCCATGGGGGCGGCGGCCGAGGACGGCGGCGCCTCGGGGGCCGCGACCGGGGCGGGGCCGGGCCCGGTGACGCGGAGCTGGGCCGCGATGCCGTCCAGCAGCTTGGCGTACGCGGCACGTGCGGCGCCCTGCGGCTCACTGCGGCCGGCCTCCCAGCCGGCCACGGTCGTCCGGGTGACGTCGAGCGCCTCGGCGACCTCGGCCTGCGTCAGGCCGTACTCGGTGCGCAGGCGGGAGCGTTCGGCGGGCTCGGGCAGGCGGATCCGCCGCGGCCCCGACTTCAGCAGGGCGTCGACGGGATCGGACGTGCTGGCCATGCGGCGGTGGGCTCCTTCGCTGCTTCAGTCCTGGCCGGTTCCGGAGGCACGGCGGGGTTCCGCGTCGAGGAACTCGCGCAGGTGCTGTCCCGTGAGGATACGGGCCGGGTTGCGGCCCGGGGGCAGCGGAAGCCTGCGGCCCAGCGCCCAACGGAAACGCCGTGCCGGCGCCAGCTCGAACACATACCTGCCGCCGGTGCGCTCGTCGGCACGGCTCCCGCGGATCTCGAAGGCCCCGACGCAGACCCCGCCGTCGACGAACGCCAGCAGGAAGTCGCCGTGCTGGGCGACGGTCCGCTGCGAGAAGCGCCAGGCCCGGGCCGCGCTCTCCTCCACGGTCCGCCCGTCGCGCAGCGCCTGCCGCACGTCCACCGCCAGCATCCCGGCCCTCCCTCCGCCGCACCATCCGTGACCCGGGACTGTTTGTGCCCCGTATGAACGGACTTTATCGGCCGATAAAGCGGACGGGCGGGCCGACGCGCCCGGGAGGGTCCCGCACCTAGGCTGGGCCTCGTGGATGACCTCTTGGGCTGTCTGATCGTCGCGGCCGCACTGGCGGCGATCATGGGCGTGTTCGCCTGGCTGGCGCGGGTGATCCGGCGCCGCGGTGTCGCGGGGCACGCGGTCGCGGCCGCCCTGGCCTCCTACGAGGAGGCGTTCCGTGTCACGTCCTACGAGGCGCACCAGGAGATCCGCACCCAGGCGGAGCGAAAGGTGCCGTTCGAGTCGCCGGACGGGCCGTGGCGACCGGCCCGGTCCGTCCTCGCGGAACGCCCGGCCGCGGGCCCCTCGCGGGGGCCGCGTACGTGGGTCCGCCGTCTGCGGCGACGGCGTTGACCGATCACCCCGGGGACGGTTCACCGCCGTCGGCGGGGCCCAGGCGCAGGACGGAGACGCCTTCCCCGCGTACGGCCTGACGGGCCGCGCGACGGAGCCGGGCGGGGGTGTCGCCCGCGGCGAGGCGGAAGGCGCGGCCGAAGGCGGACTCGGATCCGTACCCCACGGCGGCCGCGACGGCGGCGACGGGCTGCTCGGTCTCCGTGAGCAGTTCCGCCGCGAGCAGCATGCGCAGCCGGGTCAGGAACTCCCCGGCGTTCATGCCGGTCTCCCGGCCGAAGTGCCGGATGAAGGTCGCCCTCGACATGGAGTTGAGGGCGGCGAACTTCTCGATGCCCCAGTCGTGGGCGGGGTCCCGCACGACCGCGTCGGTGACGGTCCGTACGACGCCACGGGTGGAGGCGAGCCAGGCCGCCCGGCCCACGCCGGACACGCTCCGCAGCGCCATCGTCAGCAGGACGTCGCAGAGCGAGTCGAGGACGGCCTCCGTGCCCGGGCCGACCGTCCTGGCCTCGTCGCGCATGAACGCACCGAGCAGCGGCAGGGGGCCGCCGGCGTCGGTGCCGAGCGGGACGTGCAGCACGTCGGGCAGCATGCCCATCAGCACCTGCCCCGCGCCCGGCCCCCAGGTGTAGTGGCCGCAGAAGAGGTCGACGGCGGCTCCGCGCACCGGGGTGTCTTCCGCGCGGATGCCGCGCAGCAGCGCGTACGGGCCGAGGTCCCGGCGCTCGATCGGCTCGTCCGGGTCGGGACCGCGCGTGTGCACGCGGTGCGCCGTGCCGCGTGGGAGGAGGACGAAGTCCCCCGCGCGCAGGGCGATCCGCCGGTCCGGCAGCTCGAGGGTGCACTCCCCGGCGAGCAGCAGATGGAACGGGGAGCGGCCGTTCCCGCCCTCGGGGTTGTCCAGGGTGTGGCGTCCGGCGACCATGCAGCGGATGTCGACGGTGCCGCGCAACCGGGCCATCTGGACCACACGACTCAGAGTGTCCATGAGACTTTCTCGATAGAAATCGATATTCACCGATCTTGGCATCTCGCCGAGCGGGCGGCAAGGTGACAGCCATGGACACCATGGACGTCGATCTCCTCGTGATCGGATTCGGCAAGGGCGGCAAGACCCTCGCGGCGCGGATGGGCCGTCTGGGCAAGCGCGTGGCGATGGTCGAACAGTCGGACACGATGTACGGCGGCACCTGCATCAACATCGGGTGTGTACCGACCAAGGCGCTGATCCACCGCGCCGGGGAACTCCGCCCGGACGATCCGCCGGAGCCGGCGTTCAAGGACGCCGTCCGCAGCACGACCCGACTGACGGACACGCTCCGCGCGAAGAACTTCGAGATGCTCGACACGGTCGACTCCGTCACGGTCATCACGGGCCGGGCCCGGTTCGTCGATCCCGGGACGGTCGAGGTCAGTGCGGGCGGCGACCGTCTGCTCGTCACGGCGGGCACGGTGGTCGTCAACACCGGCGCGGAGCCGGTCGTGCCCGACATCCCGGGGCTGCGCGCCAGCGCGTACGCCAGGACGAGCACCGACCTGGTGCGGGACCCGGAGCGGCCGGGCCGGCTGGTGATCCTCGGGGCGGGCTATCTCGGGCTGGAATTCGCCGGGTTGTACCGGAAGTTCGGCAGCGAGGTGACCGTCCTGGAGGCCGGTGCGCGGGTGATGCCCCGCGAGGACGAGGATGTCGCGGACGCGGTGGCGGGCATCCTGGCGGACGAGGGCGTGACCCTTGTGACGGGCGCGACGGTCACCGGTGTCACCGACGCGGCGGACCACACCACGGTGCGCTACCGAGTCGGCGGGCAGGACCACGCCGCCGAGGCGGACGCCGTCCTGATCGCGACCGGGCGCAGGCCCGCCACCGATGGGCTCGGCCTCGAGGCCGCCGGGATCCTGACCACGGACTCCGGCGCGATCGCCGTGGACGAGCACCTGCGCACCAGCCGGCCGCATGTCTTCGCCGTCGGGGACGTCAACGGCGGGCCGCAGTTCACCTATATCTCGCTCGACGACAGCCGGATCGTGGCCGACCAGCTCACGGGCCCGGGCACCCGCACGACGGGGGACCGCGTGGCCGTTCCGTACACGGTCTTCACGACGCCGCCGCTCTCGCGCGTCGGGCCGACCGAGGCGCAGGCGCGCGAGCAGGGGTACGAGGTCGGGGTCGCCGCGATGGCGGTCGGCGCGATCGCCGCGATGCCCCGGGCGAAGATCGTCGGGGAGACGCGCGGCATGATGAAGTTCGTCGTCGACACGGCCACGGACCGCGTGCTCGGGGCGGCGCTGCTGAGCGTCGACTCCCAGGAGCTGATCAACACGGTCGCGTTGGCGATACGGCACGGTGTCACGGCGAGCGAACTGCGCGACGCCGTCTACACGCACCCGAGCTCGACCGAGGCCTTCAACGAGGTGCTGGCCGCGCTCCGGTGAGCCCATGGCCCGGCCCCGCCCCGTCGCCCCTTCCGGCATGCCTGGATCGAGGGACCGGGAACGGGCCGGCGGCGTGGCCGGGACTACGCCGGAGTACCGGCCACGCCGGTGGCGGCCCTGGGGCTGCCCTACGCCCCCGCGACCGCCCGGTGCCGGCCGGCGGCGCGGACGGCGTAGCGGAGGGTGGCCGCGTACAGCGCGAGGAACGCCGCGCTGACCAGGGCGATCACCAGCCAGGTCAGACCCTGCCAGCCGGGGACTGCGGCGCCGTGCAGCCAACGGACGAGGAAGTTGCCGGTGGCCGCCGCGGGGAAGGAGAAGACCCAGTAACCGGTGTGGAACGCCTCCTGGCGTACGTGCGGCAGCAGGAACAGGACGATCAGGACGGTGAAGAGGACCAGCCCGGCGAAGCCGTATCCCACGGCGTCGATCCGTCCGCCGTGGGCGGACGTCCACGCGAGGCCGCCGACGGCCGGCGGGATGGTGAGGATGGTCAGCGTGGGGCGGGCGGGACCGGGCAGACCGCTCGCGACGAGGCGGCCGAGGATGACGGTGCCGAAGGCGAGCCAGTACAGGACGCCGATCGCGAACGCGGCCGAGGCCGCGTCCGGAAGCCGGACAGCGGAGGCGGTGGTGCTCGCGATGAACGGCCCGGAGACCACCGGCAGGAGGTAGCCGGGATGGAGGGTGGCCGAACTGAGGCCGCCGGTCACCCAGTGGGCGAGAAGGCGGGCGGCGATGACGGCGGCGGCGAGCGCGAACAGCGCGTAGAACCAGCGCGCGCCGTCGACACCGAAGCGGGCGAAGTGGCCCGTGGCGAGCATGCCGATGATCGGGACGTAGGCGAGGGCGAAGCCCTGGCCGGGGTGGTGGAGGTCGTCCCGCAGGTTGCGCCAGCGGGCCCCGCCGTGGCGGATGTACTGCGCCAGCAGCACCACCCACACCAGGCCGCTGACCACGAAGAGGACGTCGCTCACCCCGACGGGCGCGGACACCGTGGCGGACGCCGACTGCCAGACGCCGCCCAGCCCCGCGGTACCGAGGGACACCGACATCAGCCCGATGCGCGTCGCCCGCCGGGCGCCGTCGCCCTCGCTCCCGGCCGCGGCGCGCGACGGCCGTGGCGGGACGACCACGTCCGGGGGCGTGACGAGCACGTCCGGGGGCGTGTCGAGCACGGATGCGTCCAATCCGACCGACTGCATGCGGGGCTTCTCCTCGGGGTCCGGGCGCCGCGGAGGAGCGGCGGCGAGTCCGTGTGGTTGCAAATTTAAACCACCGGTGGCGGCCAGACCTTCCCGCCCGCCCCGGGGAATCCAACGTGGCCCGATCCGAGGGGAGCATGTCCCGATCCGCCCGGCGACGCCCCGCACCCCGCGCCCGGCCGAGATGCCCACACCTGCCGGCGGGGACTATCGTCCACATATGGGAGCGCCCCGGACCCGCCGAGAAGGCGTTCCCCCGCGGCGACCCGCCCCTTCCGGCACCGCGCGGGGCCGGTGAGTGATGGGCGAGCGCGCAGCGCACGGCGCCGCGCCGCACGAGGAGGCCGCACTCGACCGGGCACTGGCGGATGTGGCGAGAACCACCGGTTCCCACGCGGCCGGCGTGTTCCTGCTCGTCCCGCACTCGCAGGCGCTGCGCCTGGCCGTGGTGACGGGCTTGTCCGCCGGCGTGGTGCGGCCCTGGTCGCGGCTGGCGCTGGCCACACCCGCACCCGTCTCCACGGTGGCACGCGAGGGGCGTCCGGTGTGGGTGCACGGCCACGACGAACTGGCCCGGCGGTTCCCGCGCACGGCCTTCGCCCTCCCCTACCGGCTGGCGATGTACGTCATGCCGCTGAGAACGGGCGGCACCGTGTCCGGCGTACTGCAGCTGCTGTGGCCCGACACCCGTCCCGACCGGCTCACCCCGGACGAACGGGCCGCCGTCACGCGGACCGCCGAGCGGATGAGCGCGCTGCTGACGCAGGCCGCCGCGCGGGGGCGGCCGCTGCGGGCGGGCCCCGTACCCCGCGTGCTCGCTCCGGACCCGCCGCCGCCGAGACCCCCGGCCGAGGCCCAGGCCGCGGCGGAGCTGACGGAACGCCTGCGCGAGGGGATCCTGGCCCTGGACCTGGAGGGCCGCGTCACCTTCCTCAACGCGAGGGCCGCGGAGCTGCTCGGCCGGGACAAGGACGCGCTGATGCACACCCGCCTCTGGGAGTCGCTCCCCTGGCTCATCGACCCCGCCTACGAAGACCCCTACCTGGCCGCGCTGTTCAGCCGCCTCCCCACGGACTTCACCGCGCTGCGGCCCCCCGATGACTGGCTGGCCTTCCGGCTCTACCCCGACACCACCGGGATCAGCATCCGCCTCCGGCCGGCCCCCGCCCCGGCGGGCAACAAGCCCCCGCCCGCCACCCCCTCGGGAACCGCGCCGGTCCGCGCCGGGGCCCTCTATCACCTGCTCTACATCGCCTCGTCCCTCACCGAGGCGGTCGGCGTCGACGACGTGGCGAAGTCCGTCACCGAGCAGATCATGCCCGTCCTCGGGGCCGACGGGCTGACCCTGCTGACCTCGGACGGCGGACGGTTCCACGACGTCGCCTCACGGGGCTTCCTCCCGGAGCACAAGGACTTCTTCCGGGACCTGTCCCTCACGGTCGACACCGCGGGATCGCGGACCGTGGCGACGGGCACCCCCCTCTTCTTCAGCGACGTCGACGCCATACGGCACGCCTTCCCCCGTGTCACGCCGTACACCAAGATGGGCAGTTGGGCGTTCCTCCCGCTCAACGCCTCGGGGCGCACGATCGGCTGCTGCGTACTGGCCTACGCTCTCCCCCGCCCCTTCCCGCCCGACGAGCGCGCCGCGCTCAGCTCGCTGGCGGGCATGATCGCCCAGGCCCTGGAGCGGGCCCGCCTCTACGACACCAAGAACCAGGTCGCCCGCACCCTCCAGACCGCGCTGCTGCCGCACTCCCTGCCGCCCGTGCCCGGACTGCGCGTCGCCGCCCGCTACCTCCCGGCCACCACCGGCATGGACATCGGCGGCGACTTCTACGACCTGATCCGCCTGGACGGCTCGGCGGCCGCCGCGGTCATCGGCGACGTGCAGGGGCACAGCGTCAACGCGGCCGCGCTGATGGGGCAGATACGCACCGCGGTGCACACGCACGCCAGTACCGGCGCTGCGCCGGACGAGGTGCTCACCCGGATCAACCGCCTGTTCAAGGACCTCGACACGGACCTGTTCACCAGCTGCCTCTACGCCCAGCTGGACCTGCCGCGGCAGCGCGCGTTGCTGGCGAGCGCCGGTCACCTGCCCGCGCTGCTGCGCCATCCGTCCGGTCGCACGGAGATCCTGGACGTGCCGCCCGGACTCCTCCTCGGCGTCGACGTCGCCGCGGACTACCGGACCGCGGAGGTGCCCATGCCACCCGGAAGCGTACTCACCCTGTTCACCGACGGCCTCATCGAACGTCCCGGCACGGATCTGGACACCGCCCTCGGGGAACTGGCCGCCCGGCTCGCGGGCACCCCCACCGGGTCGCTGGACGATCTGGCCGACGGGCTCCTCCGGGAGGCCCGGCGGACCGCGGGGGGCCGCGACGACATCGCGCTGCTGCTCGTCAGCCCGCGGCCCGAGACAGGGTGACGGACGGGAGCGGCTCGGTCAGTACCCGTGTCCCACGAGATGGAACCGGCCCAGGGCGTCATGGATCAGTCGGCGTACCTCGGCCCACGTCGCGTCGACGGCCGCGTCGCCGCGCAGCCGGCACTCCGCGGGCCGCATGGCCGACAGGTGTGCGCGGCGCAGAGCCTCGACCGCCGCGACCGTTCCGGCGATCACGTAGTAGTGCCGGACGAACGCCCCCGATCCGGCGCGGTGGCGCAGCCCGATCAACCAGACCGTGCCGTCCCCGTCGCCGTCATGTGCGGGCCCGCTCGCCGGCCCGGTCCGCGCGCCGCCGGCCGGCGCCCGGTCGTCCGGCGGGTCGGCGCCGCGGGGAGGTTGGGCGTCCCTCATGTCTCGCTCCCGCCACGCGGCCACTGCTCCGGGAACCAGGGTGGCGCCGGGCGGGCCGGCGGGGCCACCGCCATCCGGCCGCCTTGCCCTCACCTCCGGTCAGGGCCGATCCTGTCGGCTGCTTCTTCGCGTCGCGGCAAAGGGGGACACCGCGTCTACTTGACGTGTATACCTCATATGTATAGTGGCGCCATGTCCATCGGTCATACCCTTCTGGGCCTCCTCGAGTCCGGGCCGCGCCACGGCTACGACCTCAAGCGCGCCTTCGACGAACGATTCGGCCACGACCGCCCGCTGCACTACGGGCAGGTCTACTCGACGATGTCGCGCCTGCTGAAGAACGGCCTGGTCGAAGTCGAGGCGATCGAGCCCGGCGAGGGCCCGGAACGCAAGCGGTACGCCATCACGGAAGCCGGCGTCACCGACGTCGTGCACTGGCTCGCCACCCCGGAAAAGCCCGAGCCGTATCTGCAGTCGACCCTGTACACCAAGGTCGTCCTCGCCCTGCTCACCGACCGGAACGCCGCCGACATCCTGGACGTGCAGCGCGCGGAGCACCTGAGGCTGATGCGCGACCTGACCGCGCGCAAACGCACCGGCGACCTCGCCGACCAGCTGATCTGCGACCACGCCCTGTTCCATCTGGAAGCGGATCTGCGCTGGCTCGAGGTGACCGCGGCGCGCCTGGACAGGCTCGCCGGGGAGATACGCGCATGACGCCCCCCGAACCGCTGCTCGCCGCCACCGGCCTGCGCAAGAGCTACGGGTCGACACAGGCTCTGGACGGCGCCGACTTCTCCATACGTCCCGGTGAGGTCGTCGCCGTGCTGGGCCCCTCCGGCTCGGGCAAGTCCACGCTGCTGCACTGCCTCGCCGGGATCGTCGTCGCCGACGCCGGAACCATCACCTACCGGGGCCGTGAGCTGTCCGCCATGAACGACGCCCAGCGCAGCGCGCTGCGGCGCGGCGAGTTCGGCTTCGTCTTCCAGTTCGGCCAACTCGTCCCCGAACTCACCTGCGCGGAGAACGTGGCGCTCCCGCTCCGGCTCAACGGCACGTCCCGCAAGGAGGCCACACGCACGGCCGTCGAATGGCTGGGGCGCCTGGAGGTCGAGGACGTCGCGGGCCGGCGGCCGGGCGGGATCTCGGGCGGGCAGGGGCAGCGGGTCGCCGTCGCCCGCGCCCTGGTCACCGGCCCCCGCGTGCTGTTCGCCGACGAGCCCACCGGCGCGCTGGACTCCCTCAACGGCGAACGCGTGATGCGGTTGCTGACCGATGCCGCCCGGGACACCGACGCCGCGGTCGTCCTGGTCACCCACGAGGCACGGGTGGCCGCCTACTCCGACCGCGAGATCGTCGTTCGCGACGGGCGGGTGCGCGACATGGCGCGCGTCGCGTGAGGCCGGACGGCCTCCTCGGCACCACCTGCCGGTCCCGGGCCGCGGACCTGGCCATGGGCATCCGGTTCGCCGTCGTGGGCGGTCGCGAAGCCGCGGCGCGCACGCTCCTGACCGCCGTCGGAGTGGGGCTGGGGGTGGCCCTGCTGCTGCTCACCGCCGCCCTGCCCCACGCGCTCACGCAGCGGCACGACCGCGAACGCGCCCGCAACGACATGACGTACACCTCGGTCGCCGGGCACCGGGCGGACGACACCATGCTGATCGCCGCGGTCGACACCACCTACCGCGGCCAGGACGTCCGGGGCCGATTGCTGCAGCCCGAGGGTCACCGGCCGCCGCTGCCGCCCGGCGTCGGGACACTGCCCGGGCGCGGCACGATGGTGGCCTCCCCCGCCCTGCGCCGGCTGCTGGCCTCCCCGGACGGCGGCCTGCTGCGCGAGCGGCTGCCGTACCGCGTCACGGGCTCCATCGGCCGGGACGGTCTGCTCGGGCCGGACGAACTCGCCTACTACGCGGGCGCGTCCGGGCTCCGCGTCGGCCCCGGCCCGTCCGGGCGGGGCGTGCGGGTCGAACGCGTCCACGCCTTCGGCTCCGTGGACCGCGGAGGGCCGACGGACCCGGTCCTCGTGCTGCTCGTGCTCATCGTCTTCGTGGCGCTGCTCATGCCGGTCGGCGTGTTCATCGCCGCCGCCGTCCGCTTCGGCGGGGACCGGCGGGACCGCAGGCTGGCGGCGCTGCGGCTGGTCGGCGCGGACGCCGCGACGACCCGGCGCATCGCGGCGGGCGAGGCCCTGGCGGGAGCCCTGTGCGGACTCGTCGTCGGCACGGGGTTCTTCGCGGTCGGACGCGCCCTGGCGGACCAGGTCGGCTTCTACCGCGTCAGCGTCTTCCCCGGCGACCTCACCCCCGCGCCCGTGCTCGCCGCGCTGGTCGCGGTGGCCGTTCCGGCGGCCGCGGTCGCCGTGACACTGCTCGCGCTGCGCGGTGTGGTCATCGAGCCGCTCGGCGTCGTCCGTACGGCACGGCCGCCGCGGCGCCGACTGTGGTGGCGGCTGCTGCTGCCACTCGGCGGGCTCGCCCTGCTGTACCCGATGATCGGACAGGGCCGGGACAACGGGAACTTCAACCAGGGGCTGGTCGTCAGCGGCACGATCCTGCTGCTCATGGGCGTCACGGCGCTGCTGCCGTGGGTCGTCGAGGCCGTCGTCGCCCGGCTCGGCGCGAGCGCGCCCTCCTGGCAGCTCGCGGTCCGCAGGCTCCAGCTGAACAGCGGCACCGCGGCCCGCACGGTCAACGGCGTCGCCGTCGCCGTCGCCGGGGCGATCGCGCTCCAGATGCTCTTCGCGGGCGTCGACGACGCCTACACGCGGCAGACGGGGAACGACCTGTCGCGGGCCCAGATGGAGGTCTCCCTCCCGGCCGCCGACTCCCCCGCCGACGCCGCCCGGCGGCTCACCGCCGCCGAAGGCGTACGCCGCGCGGTCCCGCTCTCCGTGGGCGTGCTCGGCGAGCGCGCCAAGCGGCCCGAACGGTACGTCGAGTTGACGGTCGGCACCTGCGGCGCCCTCCGCGAGGTGGCGAAGGTTTCCGCCTGCCGCGACGGCGACGTCTTCGTCGTCCGGAACCGGGCGCACGACCGGGACGCCCGCCGCACCGCGGGGCCCGGGCAGGTCGTGTACGTGGACCCCGGCCGCCCGGACGCACCGGGGCACGAGGTCGCCTGGCGCCTGCCGGCCGACCTGAAGGCGGCCTCCACCCGCGCCGACCCCAGTGGCTATGAGCGTGGCGGTGTGCTGGTCACCCCCGGCGCCCTCCCCGAGGCCGCGGCCCCCGCGGTCACCGGCGTGGTCTACGTCTCCGTCGACCCCGCGGTCCCCGACGCGCGCGAACGCGTCCGCACCACGGTGGCGGGGATCGACCCGCTGGCCGACGCGCGCGACTACGTCACGTCGGCCCGCTCCCAGCGCTTCTCCTCGATCCGCACGGGGTTGTTCGTCGGGGCCTGCTGCGTCCTGGTGCTGATCGGGGCGAGCCTGCTCGTCTCCCAGCTGGAGCAGTTGCGCGAGCGCAGGAAGCTGCTGTCGACCCTGGCGGCCTTCGGCACCCGGCGCAGCACGCTGAGCCTGTCGGTGCTGTGGCAGACCGCCCTGCCCGTCGGCCTGGGCCTCGCGCTCGCCTCCGCGGTGGGCCTGGCCCTGGGCGCGGTGCTGCTGCGCATGGTCGACGCGTCCGTCACCGTCGACTGGCCGGGCGTCGCCGCCGTGAGCGGTGTCAGCGCCGCGGTCGTCCTGCTGGTGACCGCGCTCAGCCTCCCGGCGCTGGTCCGCATGGCGCGGCCGGACGGGCTGCGGACCGAGTAGCCGCTGGGCGCCCGTTCGTGTGCGCCGGCGAGTGCGCCGTCCCGTGAGCCGGCGAGTGCGCCGGACAGTGCGCCCCCCGAGCCCCGGTGTGCTCCGGCTCGGCGGGCGTCCCCGGCGCGGGTACGTGACCCGCCTCGCCCACAGGCTGTTGGGTGTCCCCGACACGACATGATCATCGCGGGGCACCCGCCCGGGAGAACGGCACGATCACATGGGTGAGCACGGCTTTTCCGCGGGGCCAGCGTGGACGACATCACAGGCACCGGCGTCTGTTCGGCGGCGGAGTCTTCGCTTGCCGTACGGTGCGACGGGCGCGACCGGAACGGCCGTCGTCACGCCGGCCGCGCGGGCGGGGGCGCCGGCGGTTCCCGTGGGCACCGAGGACGCCGCGAGCGGCGCGATGCGCGCGGTGGCACGCGTCCCGATCGGCCCCGGGTCACCCGAGCCGGCGAGCGCGCGGCGCCGGACATGACGGGAATTTGGCGGCCGCGGGCGGTCCTCTTCGACTGCGACGGCACCCTCATGGACACCGAGCCCGGACTGCGGCGGGCCAAGGCCGACACCCTCGCGCGCCACGGCCTCGTCGCGACCGAGGCGTTGCACCTCCGCATGACGGGGCGCTCCCTCGCCGACATCGCGGCGGTGATGGCCGAGGCGCTGGGCCGACGGCACCTGGCACCACGGCTCTCCGCCGAACTGCTGACCGCCTGCGTCGCCCGGGCCCATGATGCGCTCCCCCTGCCCGGGGCGCTCCATCTGCTCAAGATCGTCGGCGACCGGGTCCCGACCGCGGTCGTCAGCAACGCCCCGCGCGTCCTCCTCCACGCCACCCTCGCCGCCGGCGGCCTGTCCTCCGCCTTCGGGGCCGTCGTCTCCGAGGACGACGTCGCCGCGCCCAAACCGGCGCCCGACCCCTACCTGCGGGCCTGCGCGCTGTTGCGGGTACGCCCCGACCAGGCCGTCGCGTTCGAGGACTCCCCCGTCGGCTTGGCGGCGGCCGCCGCCGCGGGCGTCACCGCCGTCCATGTCACGCCCGACAACCCCCTCGACGCACCCGCGCTGCTCGCCTGGACCCGTTCATGGGCCGCATGACCCTCACCGGGCGCACCTCACGCGGGGGGCGCCGCCGTGGTCGCGCGGGGCGTCAGGAGCGCCGACAGGACGGTGGTCTCGGGGACGTCGTCGCGGTCGGCGAGCTTCGCCATCAGCAGGCCCACCGCGCGGGTGCCGATCTCGGCGGAGGGGATGGAGACCGAGGTGATCGGCACCGGCGCCTGTTCGGCCGCCTCGTCCGGGCAGATCGCGGTGACGGAGAGGTCCTCCGGCACGCGCAGACCCATGGCGTTGAAGGCGGCGATCAGGGGCTGGGTGATCGGTTCGTTGTGGACGACGATGCCGGTCAGCCCCGGGTGCTCGCGCAGCAGTTGCTCGGCCATGGCCCGCGCTGCGGCCGGGGTCTCCGGGCACGGGTGGACGGACGAGCGCAGACCGAGCCGGTCGGCGGCCGCCGTGAAACCCGCGGCGACCCGCCGGGCGAAGCCGGTGCCGCGGACGTAGACCTCGGGGGGCGAGCCGACGAGGGCCACGGTGCGGTGCCCGAGCGCGGCGAGGTGCTCGACGCACACCTCGCCGGCGCCCGCGAAGTCCAGGTCGACACAGGTCAGTCCGGCCGGGTCGGAGGGGAATCCGATCAGTACGGACGGCCGGTCCAGCGCGCGCAGCAGCGGCAGCCGGCGGTCGTCCATCTCGACGTCCATGATGATGAAGGCATCCGCCATCGAGCTCTCGGCGACCCGGGCGATGCCCTCCTCCCCCTCGCTCTGCGTGAGGAGGAGGACATCGTGGTCGTGCTCCCGGGCCGCGGTCAGCACGGACGTGGCGAACTGCATCACGACCGGCACGTGGATGCCCTTGCGGAGGGGCAGCACGAGACCGATCACCCGCGACCTGCTGCTGGCCAGGGACCGGGCTCCGGCGTGCGGCCGGTACCCCAGTTCGCGGATGCTGTCCTCGATGCGCTGCCGGGTCTCCGGGGAGATCGGCCGTTTGCCGCTGAGGGCGTAACTGACGGTGCTCGGAGACACGTTGGCGTGCCGCGCGACATCAGTGATCTTGACCATGCAACTCCCCTCCGCTGGGTGCGTGCTCTGCCGGACCGCCGTCAGGAACCGGACAGCTCCAGGGTGATGACGGCGGTCCCGGCCGCCGCACGCGCGGAGGGTCCGCCGGCGACCTCGACACCCCAGGGGAGGGACGCGTCGGAGGTCTCGGCCCGCAGCGTGGCGCCCTCGCGCACGACGGTGATCTCGGCCGCGGCCGTACCGTCCTCGCGGGGGATCCGCACGGTGGTGCGGGAGCCGTCGGCGGGCTCGAAGACCCGCACGGTCACATCGTCCGCCCAGGCGTAGTCGGGGCGGCCGTCGACCGAGCCGACCGGGATCGCCGACCCGGGCCGGGCCAGCAGCGGGACGCTGAGGTAGTCGTGGGTCTCGCGCACCCACCGCGGACCGGTGACCTTCTCGCCGGTCGTGAAGTGGGTCCAGGTGCCCTCGGGCACGTAGTACGACACCTCGCCGTCCTCGGAGAACACCGGCGCGACGAGCAGGTCCCCGCCGAGCATGTACTGGCGCTCCAGCGACGCGCAGCCGGGGTCCTCGGGGAACTCCAGCACCATGGCGCGCATCATGGGGACGCCCTCGGTGTGCGCCTGGTGCGCGGCACCGTAGAGGTACGGCATGAGGCTCAGCTTGAGCTTGGTGAAGTGGCGGAGGACGTCCACCGCCTCCTCGTCGAACAGCCACGGCACGCGGTAGGAGGAGGAGCCGTGCAGGCGGCTGTGCGAGGAGAGCATGCCGAACGCGGTCCAGCGCTTGAACAGGCCGGCGTCGGGCAGCCCCTCGAAGCCGCCGATGTCGTGGCTCCAGTAGCCGAAGCCGGACAGACCGAGGGACAGGCCGCCGCGCAGCGACTCGGCCATCGACTCGTACGTGGACTCGCAGTCGCCGCCCCAGTGCACGGGGAACTGCTGGCCGCCGGCCGTGGCCGAGCGGGCGAACAGCACCGCCTCGCCCTCGCCGCGGTGCTTGCGCAGCACGTCGAAGACGGTCTTGTTGTACAGCTGCGTGTAGTAGTTGTGCATGCGCTCCGGGTCGGAGCCGTCGAAGTACGCGACGTCGGTGGGGACGCGCTCGCCGAAGTCGGTCTTGAAGCAGTCGACGCCCATCTCGAGGAGGGCCTCGAGCTTGGACGCGTACCAGGCGCAGGCGTCGGGGTTGGTGAAGTCGACCAGGGCCATGCCGGGCTGCCACAGGTCCCACTGCCACACGCCGCCGTCGGGGCGCTTGAGGAGGTAGCCGGCCGCCTTGCCCTCGGCGAACAGCGGGGAGCGCTGGGCGATGTAGGGGTTGATCCACACACAGATGTGCAGATCACGCTCCTTCAGTCGGCGCAGCATCCCCTCGGGGTCGGGGAAGACGCGCGGGTCCCACTCGAAGTCGCACCAGTTGAACTCGCGCATCCAGAAGCAGTCGAAGTGGAAGGCCGACAGCGGCAGGTCGCGCTCGGCCATGCCCTCGACGAATCCGGTGACGGTCTGCTCGTCGTAGGAGGTGGTGAAGGAGGTGGTCAGCCACAGGCCGAACGACCAGGACGGCGGGAGCGCGGGGCGCCCGGTGAGCGCGGTGTACTTGCGCAGGATGTCCTTCGGCGTGGGGCCGTGGATGACGTAGTACTGCAGCTGCTGGCGCTCGGCGCTGAACTGGACACGCGAGACCTGCTCGGAGGCCACCTCGAAGGAGACCTTGCCGGGGTCGTCGACGAAGACGCCGTAGCCTGCGTCGGTCATGTAGAACGGGATGTTCTTGTAGGACTGTTCGCTGCTGGTGCCGCCGTCGGCGTTCCAGATGTCGACGGTCTGGCCGTTCTTGACCAGCGGGCCGAAGCGCTCGCCGAGCCCGTAGACGGAGGTGCCGACCGCCAGCCGCAGCTGCTCGCGGATGTGGTGCTCGCCCTCCGCGGTCTCCATCAGGGCCATCGCCTTGACGTCGCTGCTGGTGAGGGTGCGGCCGTCGGCCTGGAACTCCATGCGCCAGTCACCGTCGCGGCTGAAGCGCACGCTCAGTTCGCCGGAGGTGAGCACGGCCTGCTTGTCGTCGACCGTGACGACGGGCTCGTGGGGCTCACTGTGCAGCTCGAAGTGGGGTCCGGTCTCGACGTCGCCCTCGAAGTGGGTGATGCGCACGCCGATGACACCGGGCATGGGAGCGGTGCAGTCGACGGTGACGACCGGGCCCTTGAGGAGGTCGCCGCGGTGCCGGATGTGCTGCGTCGGCGCGTAGATCCGGAGCGTTCCGGGGCCCGGGACGGCATCGAGGACCTCTGCCGGGTACGCCGCCGAGACGCCTTCGCGCAGCAGCCAGTACCCGTTGGTGAACTTCATCGTCGAGGCCTTTCCCGGTGGGGCGGCCACCGGCGTTCTCTGTACGTGTGGGAGCAAGTGGGGAGGGGGTGGCTCTGCCTCCGGCCCTGTGCGGGCGGAGGCAGAGCCACCGGGCGGGGTGCGGGGAGTCACCCGCCCAGGAGAAGGACCTCGGACACGGCGGTCCGGGCGCGGATCAGATCACTTCACCGCGCCGGCGGCGATGCCGCGGGTCAGGGTCCGCTGGAAGAGCAGGAAGAACACGATGGCGGGCAGCGCGCCGAGCAGGCCGGCCGCGTTGGTCATCGTCGCGTCCATCAGACGCTGGCCCTGGAGGACGCCGAGCGCGACCGAGACGGTCTGGTTGTCGTTCGACGGCAGCATGACCAGGGGCAGCAGGAACTCGTTCCAGGTCCAGATGAAGAAGAACACGAGCAGGACGCCGATGGTGGGCCGGCTGACCGGGACCACCATCCGCCACAGGACCTGCCAGCTGTTGGCACCGTCGATCTTGGCCGCCTCGATGACCTCCTTCGGGAAGGCCCCGAGGACGGAGGACAGGAGGTAGGTGCCGAACGCCGCCTGCACGACGCTGAAGACGATGATCAGGCTCAGCCTGGTGTCGTACAGGCCCACCTGCTTGGACAGGTAGTACAGCGGGTAGACCAGGGCCTCCTGCGGCAGCACGTTGGCCAGCACGAAGAAGGCGAGGAACCACGCCTTGCCCTTGACCTTCCCGATGCCGATCGCGTACGCGTTGAGCACCGAGAGGACCACGCCGCCCACGGCCACCGAACCGGAGATCACGATCGAGTTCAGCAGTGTGCGGCCGAAGTTGACCCGGTTCCAGAAGTCCGTCAGGCCGTCCAGGTGGATGCCGTGGGGCAGGGACAGCGGGCCGTGCGCGGAGTAGTCGGCCGGCGACTTCAGCGCGTTGATGAGCACGATCAGGAGCGGCAGCACCATGAAGATCGCGCCGAGGATCATCGCCACCAGCACCGGGTAGCGCTTGAGCGCCTTCACTGTGCGTCCTCCGATCGGGTCTGGAATCGCAGGCCGACCGCGGTCAGCGCCAGGATGATCAGGGTGAGGACCGTCGCGATCGCCGAGCCGTAGCCGACATCGGTCTTCTCGAAGAACGTCGAGAAGGAGAAGTAGGACGGGACGATGGTCGAGTCGGCGGGTCCACCCTTGGTGAGGACATAGACCGCACCGAAGACCTTGAGTGCCGCGATGGTGCACCACAGCATCACCACGTAGATCTCGGGGCGGATCTGGGGCAGCGTCACGTGCCAGAAACGCTGCCACCAGTTCGTCCCGTCCAGCTCGGCCGCCTCGTAGAGCGAGGGATCGACCCGCTGGAGTCCCGCCATGAAGATCACGACGGGAAAGCCCAGCTGCACCCAGACCATGACGGCCATCACGCTGTAGAGCGCGAACTTCGGGTCACCCAGCCAGTCCTGCTGGAGCGAACCCAGGCCCACCGCCTTGAGCAGCTCGTTGAGCGAGCCGTTCTCGGGGGCCAGGATCCAGCTCCAGACGATGCCCGCCACGGTGATGGGCAGAACCTGGGGGAGGTAGAAGCAGGCACGCAGCACGCTGGCCAGCTTCGAACCGAAGTGCTTGCCGATGAAGTCGAACAGCGCCGCGGCCACCACCAGGCCGAGGGCGGTGGGGATCACCGCCATCGCCAGGACCATGGCGACGCTGTGCCGGAAGGACTCCCAGAACCGCGAGTCCTTCATCAGCTCCCGGTAGTTGTCCAGCCCCGCCCAGTCAGGCGAGCCGACGCCCTGCCAGTGCGTGAAGCTGAAGTAGATGTTCATCGCGAACGGCACGATCACGACGGCCAGGAAGGCGATGACACCCGGGATCAAGTACAGCGCGTAGGGATTGCGCAGCCGGAGGGGTCGGGCACTCATGACGTGGGCGCACCCGCGTCATAGGCCTTCTGCAGCTCGTCGAGGACCGCGTCGGGGCTCGCGCTGCCGGTGATCAGCTTCTGCGTGGCGGAGACCAGTACGTCGTAGAAGCCGGCGACCGGCCAGTCCGGGTAGAAGGCGAGGCCGTCCTGGGACGAGACCTTGTTGAAGTTCTCGATCAGCTCCTTGGAGCTGGGGTCGGTGATCGCCGAGGGCTCGGCCGCGACGGGGACACCGCCGTTGTTGCCGAGGGTGTTCTGGATCCCCTTCTTCATCGTGATGTTGATGAAGTCGTAGGCCAGCTGCTTGTTCTTGGCGTTCTTCGGGACGACCCAGAGGTTGCCGCCGGAGCCGAGGGTCATCTTGGACTCCGGGAAGAGGAACGAGCCCCACTGGAACTTGTTCTCGTCACGGAACCGGCCGTACCACCAGCTGCCCGAGAAGAAGATCGGGGACTTGCCGCTGATGAAGGAGACGCCGGCGTCCTCGGCCTTGGCGCCGCTGGTCGTCTTGGCGATGTAGCCCTTCTTCACCCAGTCCGACAGGGTGTTGGCGGCGTACGTCCAGGCGGCGTCGTGGAAGTCGGTCTTGCCCTTGTAGAGCTCGAACGAGTCGACCCAGCTGCGGTCGGCCTTGGTCAGCGCCAGCTGGTACAGGTACTGGTGGGCCGGGTACTCGGCGCCGCCGTTGGCCAGCGGGGTGATCCCCTTGGACTTGAAGGTCGCCAGCGCGTCCTCGAACTCCTGGAACGTGGTGGGGACCTTCACACCGTTCTTCTTGAACAGGTCCTTGTTGTAGTACACCATCGTGTACTCACCGAAGTTCGGTATGCCGTACCAGTTGCCCGAGCCCATGACGCCCTTGGCGTCGTAGCGGCTGGTGGTCGTGACGCTGGGGCTGAGCAGCTTGTCCCAGCCGTACTTGGTGACCTGCGGGGTGAGGTCCGTGAGCAGGCCCTGCTTAGCCAGGAGGCCGGCGGTGGCGTTGCCCTTGTTGTACTCCATGACGTCAGGGGCGTTGCTGGAGTTGAGCACCATCGAGGCGGTCTTCTGGATCTGCTCGAAGCCCTTCGCCTCGAACTCCACCTTGACGCCGGGGTGCGTCTTCTTGAACTCCTCCACCGCCTCGTTCCAGGCGATACCCATCGCGCTGTTCGGGGCTTCGTAGTGCCAGAGCTTCAGCGTCTTGCCGTCGCCCTCCGCACCGCTGTCCGAGCTTCCACACGACGTGATGAGCATGGCGCCCGCAAGGGCAGCTGCTGCGAGAGCCAGCGGTCTGCGCACCTTCAACATTGAAGTGACCTCCACCTGGGCCGAACGAGTGAGGCGTCCATCGAATGGTTTCGATGCGACGCGTCGAAGCGCTTCGACGCAGGACCGTATGCATCGATCGCCGATATGTCAATGGTGTTAACAAATCGCCGACCAGGGACTTTGAGAGCGTTACGGAGACAGGATGGGGGCGCAATCTGTGACAACTGCTCGGAGTGACGAGGTGGGGACGGAGCGCTGCGGGCGGCGGAGCGCAAGCGCTTGACAGCGAAGCGGATTTCACCGTTCCGAATTGCGGCCGGAATTCCGCCATGCACCCACTCACGCTTTTTGCCCCATATGTAACATTCGCCACTCGAGTCTCTCAAGACTCGGATGTCACGCCGGTCCGCAATCCCGCTGCGCGTCCAATACCCCGCTGCTTGACCGGTGTTGACGGTTCACTGACGCAGCGGAACCCCCGCGGCACGGAACGTTGAGGGGCCGTCACAATAGAGCAAAAAATACCAATATGCACTTTCTGTCGGACCACTTTGACTGGAGCCTCAAAACGGGCCTACGGTTCATATGGGGACGTCTTCAACTACAGACACCCGTTCCGGCGTTCCACGTCTCCGACGGTGCGCTCGCGCCGATTCGCCCGCGCACCCCCACCGCGCCGGGATCATGCGCACGATCCGGTGCCACAGCGGTCGGCTCGCGCGGACCGCGACCAGAACGTCCACATCCCCGAAGGGGGAGACATGCGCACGCTCACCATCCGCAGGATCATCGCCGCCGCTCTCGCGGCGCCCCTGCTCGCACTCGCCGGAGCCACCGCGGCCAGCGCGGCGACGCCGGAGACAGCGCCCACCACTGCGCAGTCCGTCGTCGACCACGGAGGCGGCTGGGGCGGCGGACACGGCGGCGGCTGGGGCGGCGGCTACGGCGGCTGGGGCTGGGGAAACGGCTACGGCGGCTGGGGCTGGGGGAACGGCTACGGCGGCTACGGCGGCTGGGGCGGCTACTACTACCCCGGCTTCTACGGCTACGGCAACGGCTTCTACGGAGGCTACTTCCGCTGAGGTCGTACCCGCGGACGTCCGCCGGCCCGGGGCATGACCGACCGGCCATCGCGTCGGCCGGCGTCCGTCACCGTCCGGCTCCGCTCAGCCTCGGACCGCGGCGGCCGCCGGGTGAGGACCGGCAGGCTCCGTGGGAAACCTCACAGATGGCCCTACGGCCCCCGCGATGCGGGGGCCGTAGGTGTGTCCGGCGGCGAGCGGATCGGCCGTGGGCCGCGGCCACGACGCCCTGGTGCGGCGAGGTCACGGGTGGGCGGCGCATGACGGGCGGGCTGAACCTGACGGGGCGGGCGGAGCGTCGGGGGTGGCCGGAGCGTCAGGGGCGGGCGGAACCCGCGCACCGCCTCGCGGAGGCCTGCGGGAGGGGCGCCGCATTGCGCGGCCCGGCTGCCGCTCAGTCCCACAGCTCCCGGACCAAATCGTGCGGCCATGACGGTTCGGTGTCCGGATAGGTGATCGTCAGCTTGGTGAAGTGCCGCAGGTGCGGATCACCTGGCCAGGGCCTGCTGTCCGAGAGCTTGATCTTGACCGGGAAGGTGTGGAAGTGGCCCGCCGCGCAGTACGGGTCGCAGTCGTTGGCCTCCTCGTAGCCCGTGCCGACGGCCGAGTCGCTTCCCCAGTGCGACCAGTAGAGGCCGCCCAGCCGGTCGTTCCCGTCGCCGCAGGCGAGCAGGAAGTCGGGGGGCATGACCAGCGGCCGGCTGAAGCAGCTGACGATGACCGTGGCGTAGTTCGGGGCGGCGCCCCGAGGGGCGGCCGAGGCCGCCGACACGCCCGCGGAAGCCGATGCGGGTGCGGCCGCCACCGCGGTCGCCAGGGCGGCGGAGGCGGCGGTCACGGCGAGGGTACGGAGGAGTGGCATGTCGGCCTGCCTTCCTGGCCGCTGCCGGGGGCGGTGGCGGTCCTGAGCGAAGGTGCTGTCCGGAGTGCCGGTACGGCGGCTGCGCCGTGCGATGGGGCGGTGCGGAGGACGGCGCAAGGGCCCTCGAGCGTGCGGCCGTACTGCCTCGAGCTCACGTTCCTCCAGGAGGGTGAGGCGCGCAACCGGGCCGGATGCCACCCGCACGCCCACCCACTACGGGTAATTGACCCGGCACTGTCGGCACACAGGGGCAGCCTGGAACAAATCAGACACTTGCCTCGGTTGAACCCTGTCGATGAGATCGCCGTCCCCGGAGGAGACGCAGCAGTGGGAACCGAGATCAGCAGTCCGACCACGGAGACGTTCAAGCGCGCCGTACTCTTCTTCAACCGGCAGCGCTACGCCGCCGCGGCCCGCACGCTCGCGCCGATCACGGACGTGGCGCCGCGCAACATGGCCGTGCGGATGCTCCTGGCCCGGTCCTACTACTTCTCCGCGCAGTTGTCGCGGGCCGAGGGCGAACTGCGCGAGATCCTGAGCGCCGAGCCCCAGGACGCACACGCGCACCTGCTCCTCGGCCGTACGCTCGAGCGCCAGGGCAGGCTCGCGGAAGCGGCGCCCCACCTGCGGCTCGCCGACGCGATGACGGCCTGGGACCTCGTCGTCGTCTGACGCCCGGGACCGAGCGGGCCGCGGCGCCGAACGCCCGAAGGCCACTCCGCCGGCCCATCCCCGGTTGTCCGGACCGTACCGCCTCCGCAGGCTGCTCACGTGGGGGTGAACGACCGACCACGGTTCGGAGACCGCAATGACCTGTCCGCACGTCCCGTCCATAACGCGACGCAAGGCGCGCTACGCCATCGCCGTCCTCCTCGCGGCAGCCGCGAGCCTCACCGCCTGCGGTGAACGGACGACCAACGCCAACCGCGTCGATCAGGCCGTGCCGGCCGACACGTCCGCGCCGAAGGTGCCCTGCGGCAATCCGCCGGTGCGGCTCGACCCCCAGGACCAGACCTTCCTGGACCAGCTCGCGGCAGCCGACGGCCCCCCGCTCTACACGCTCTCCTACTCCGCCGCCCGGGACGTGCTGAACAAGCTGCAGGCGGGGCCGGTGGACATGCTCCCGGCGCAGATCAGCGAGCGGACCGTGCCCGGCGGACCGACCGGACCGGTGTCCGTGCACGTCGTACGCCCCGAGGGCGCCAAGGGCGACCTGCCCGGCATCGTATACATCCACGGCGGCGGCTGGGTGCTCGGCAACTTCAAGACCCATGAGCGCCTGGTGCGGGAGCTCGCCGACGGTGCGAAGGCGACGGTGGTCTTCGTCGACTACACCCCCTCCCCCGAGGCCCAGTTCCCCGTGCCGATCGAGCAGGCGTACGCCGTGGCGAAGTGGGTGGCCGCCAACGGCCGGGAGATCGGCGTCGATCCCTCGCGCCTGGCCGTCGCCGGCGACTCCGTGGGCGGCGACATGACCGCCGCCGTCACGATGATGGCCAAGGAGCGCGGCGGACCGGACTTCCGCAAGCAGGTCATGCTGTACCCGGTGACCGACGCGAACTTCGACACCGCGTCGTACAACCGCTTCGCGGAGAACTGCTGGCTGACCAAGCCGGCGATGAAGTGGTTCTGGGACGCCTACGCCCCCCACCTCAAGGACCGGCAGAACCTGCTGGCCGCACCGCTGCGCGCGACCGTCGACCAGCTGCGCGGCCTGCCGCCCGCACTGATGATCACGGACTCGGACGTGCTCTACGACGAGGGCACCGCCTACGCGCAGAAACTGAAGGAGGCGGGCGTTCCCCTCCAGCTCTCGCACTACCCGGAGATCACGCACGACTTCATGATGCTCAACGCGCTCCGCGACACCGAGTCGAACAAGAGGGCGGTGGCCGAGGCCACCGCGGCGCTCCACGAGGCCCTGCACGGGGAATCCGGCCCCGGCAAGTGAACCGTGCCGCACGCGGGAGGGGCGGCCGGTGATCCGGTTGCCCCTTCGGCGCGTTTCGACGGCAAAAGTTTTCTTTGGTAACAAAATTCTGTTATCGTTGATTCATGGATGAGAAGGCGACAACCCGAGAGCGGATCATGTCCGCCGCCGCTGTCCTGCTCGCCGAGGGCGGCCGCGAAGCGGTCTCCACCCGGTCGGTCAGCAAGGCGGCGGCCGTTCAGCCGCCGACCATCTACCGGCAGTTCGGCGACATGCAGGGGCTGCTCGACGCCGTCGCGGCCGAGGGTTTCGCGGAGTATCTGCACCGGAAGACCGACCGGGTGCGGGCCGCCGACCCGGTCGAGGACCTGCGCTGGGGCTGGGATCTCCACATCGAGTTCGGCGTGGCCAACCCCGAGATCTACCAGCTGATGTTCGGCCAGCCCCGGCCCGGCGTCGAGTCGGCGGCCGTGACGGAGTCCTTCAACGTCCTGCGCGGCCTGGTCACGAGGGTCGCGGAGGCGGGCCGGCTGAGCGTCGACGTGGACGGCGCCATGCTGATGATCCACGCGGCCGGCTGCGGGGTCGTCCTGACGCTGATCGCCACGCTGCCGGAGAAGCGCGACCCCGAGCTCGCACGGCGGACGCGCGAGGCGATCCTCGCCGCCATCACCACCACGGGTTCCGACGAAGCCCCCGAGGGGTCACGGCGGGCCGTCACGCGCACCGTCGCCTTCAAGGCCGTGCTCCCCGACATCGAGGACATCCTGTCGCCCGGTGAACGCGTCCTGCTGATCGAGCTGCTGGATCGCATCACGCACTCCGCCTGAGCCGCAGCGGCCGGCCTTTCCCTCGACCGGTCCGCGCGCGGAAGCGCCCGGTGGGAAACCGTCCCAATGCCGGTTCCCCACCGGGCGCTTCCCGCGTCCCGGTCGTCCGTTCGTCAGCCCGTGATCCGCATCAGGGCGACCTTGTCGCCCTCCACGGTGAAGGCGAAGTCCGACGGACCGTTGAAGCCGTTGCCGCCCACCTGCGCGGCGACGGTCACCTCGTCCCCGTGCCGGGTCACCCCGGTCACCTTCAGGGAGACCTGGACACCGATGAACTCGCGGTCGCTCCATCCCTCGATGGCCGCGCGGCCTTCGAAACGGCGGCCCCAGTCGTCCACGATCCCCTGTTCGGTGAACTGGTCGAGGAAGGCCTCGGTGTCGTGGGAGTTGGCCGCGACCACGGCACGGCGCACGGGCTCGGGAAGTTCGGGAGTGGTCATGACGGTCTCCTTCGGTCGTTGTCGGGCGGTGCGACGGGTGGCGGGGCGGGGTGGGGGCGGGGTGGGGTGGGGGCGGGGGCCGTCAGACCTCGGCGCGGGGGCTGAGGAGGTCGTCGAGGCCGATCCGCCGGTAGAAGTCCACGCGGATGCTGTCCGCGACCGCGGAGACGGCCTCGGAACCGTCGTCGGCGGGGTCGATGTGGGTGCGGAAGGGCCGCTTGCCGGTGGGGAGGCCCACGACGCGGACGATCTCGCGTGCCACGTCGGCCACGTCGGCGTCGGCGGGGGTGATCGCGGCCAGGGCGCGGCCGACCTGGTCGGTCAGACCCGCGTACCGGGTCTCGTAGGCCGCGACGACGTCCGTGTCGGCGGGGTGGCCGGCGTTGGCGAAGTGGTTGGTGCCCGAGGTGAAGGCGCCGGGGACGACGATGGAGGTGTCGACGCCGAAGCGGGCGAGCTCGGCGGCGTAGCTGACGGCCAGGGCGTCCATGGCGGCCTTCGCCGCGAAGTACGGGGCCAGGTAGGGCGGGGTGCCGCCACGGGTGCTGCTGGACCCGACCCAGAGCAGCAGCCCGTGTCCCTGCGCTCGCAGATGCGGCAGGGCGGCCCGGTTCACCCGTTGGGTGCCCAGCACGTTGGTGTCGTAGACGGCGGCCATCTCCTCGGGGGTGAAGGCCTCGGTGGGACCCAGCACCATGTGGCCCGCGTTGTGGACCAGGACGTCGAGTCGGCCGGCCTCGCGCAGGACGGTGGCGATGGCACGGTCGGCGCTGTCCTGGGAGAGCACGTCGAGTTCGACGACCCGCAGGTCGATGCCCTCACGGGCGGCCTGCTCGCGTACCGCCGCCGCCCGTTCGGCGTTGCGACCGGATATGTCGCGCATGCTCGCGTAGACGGTGTGCCCCGCGGAGGCGAGGGCGTGGGCGGTCAGCGCGCCGAATCCGGAGCTCGCACCGGTGACCAGAACGACGAAGGACATGACGGATCTCCTAGCGGGGGTTGGGGGCCGGGCCCGACGGCTGCGGCGTCGGGCCCGGTGGGGTGGACATCACGAAGGTGCCGGACATACCGGATGTGGCGGACGTGGCGGTTGCGCCGCATGTGCCGAACACGGCACGGGCCTAGCTGACGAATCAGGGGCGGCGGACTCGGCGTCCGACCCCCGGGGCGTCCGGTCCCTCGGGGCGGCCGCGCGCCGGGGCGCCACGAATATCGTCTGGCCGTTGATCCAGCGGCCCGGGCCGGCCAGGAAGGAGATCGCCTCGGCGACGTCCTGGGGGGCGCCGAGGCGCTCGAGCGGGGTCATCTTCGTGAACCGCTCGATGGTCGCCTCGTCCTTGCCCTTCAGGAACAGCTCGGAGGCGATCGGGCCGGGCGCGACGGCGTTGACCGTGATGTCGCGACCCCTCAACTCCCGGGCCAGCACCAGGCTGATCGCCTCGACCGCACCCTTCGAGGCGGCGTACGCGGCGTAGGTCGGTGTGGCGATCCGGGTCTGGGACGAGGACACGTTGATCACGGCACCGCCTGCGCGGAGCCGGCGGGCGGCCTGCTGGTTGACCACGAAGGTGCCGCGGATGTTGGTCCGGTGCATGCGGTCGAGGGCACCGAGGTCGAAGTCCGCGACAGTGTTCAGGATCATGACGCCCGCCGAGTTGACGACCACGTCCACACCGCCGAACTCCCGCTCCGCCGCGTCGAACAGCGCCTCGACGGCCTTCTCGTCGGCGACGTCGGCCCTGACCGCGAGGGCGGAGCCCCCGTCGGCGGTGATCTGCGCCACGGTCGCGTCGGCGTCGGTCTGGTTGCCCGCGTAGGCGATGACGACCGCCTGTCCGTCGGAGGCCAGGCGCAGTGCGACCTCGCGGCCGATTCCGCGGGAGCCGCCGGTGACGACTGCGACGCGGCGGGGGGTGGTGGTGTCACTCATGGCGGTCTCCTGATCACGCGAGGGGGCGATTCCTTCCATCACCCGCTTACGTCGATAACAGTGCCACGTTATCGCTGGAAACGCAAGCATCGATAACGTCCTCGCGTTATCGCCGATACGCCCCGTCCTCCACGGCGTTCCGCCCGCACATGACGGGGCCGCCGCCCCTCTGCGGGGGCGGCGGCCCGGGGAACCGACGGCCGTCACGCGTTCGCGCTCAGGCCGACCGGAGGTCAGCGGAAGCGACCACCGAAGAAGAAGGGGTCGAAGAGGTAGGGCCCGAAGAGGTACGAGCCGAAGAAGCCGCGGTCGAAGCGGTAGTAGTCACGGTGGTGGCCGCGGCCGCCGTGACCACGGTCGTAGCCGCGACCGTGGTCGCCCGTGACGTGGGTTCCGTGGCCGCGAACGAGGTCCGGGGTGGCGGCGCCGGCAGCAGTGGCACCACCCAGCAGAACGACAGAGGCCACGCCAAGAGCGGCCACACAACGGGAAACACGCATGCTGACTCTCCTGTACTCGGCGGGCATCGTGGCGATGCCCGCAGGGTTCCGACATGGAGAGCCTGCGTCGAGGACATCCGCGCCGCACGACGGGGGCCCATCACGCTCCGTCACACAATGGGTCGTCAGGCGAGGCGAACGGTTGACTCCGGGGCGAGCGTATGGAGGCGAAGACCCGATGATCACGGGCCCGACGAGGTCTCAGCCGATCGACCACGGACGGTAATCAGGAACCGTCACGTCAAGACCTCCCGATGGGTGAATCCTCGTCACCGACCGCACCGGGCACCCGGGTACTCAAAGCCCCGCGGCACCTCGCCGTGGACGGTTCCACACCGGTACGACACGGCCGCACTCCCGGTCATGGCCCCGCGCACGGCCGAGGGCCGGGCATTGCACGAAGTCGCGCCACCGCGCAAGCCCGGCCCCCCGAGCGAAGACGAGGGCCCCGGCCCGCCCAAGCGGCGGGCACGGGGCCCCGACGGAGCGTCAGCGGGACGTCCGTGGACGGCGGCAGGACGTGTCAGCAGTCCTTCTCGCGGAGCGAGTGCAGGTACGCGCTCGACCGGCGGGCGAAGCTGAACGAGTCGGCCGGCACGTCGTGCTCCGTCTGCCAGTGGTGGTCGAGGCGGCCACCGCGGGTACGGGTCACGGCCGAGATGAACCGCTGGTAGTCGATGTCGCCGTCGCCGACGTCGACCATGCGGTAGCCGTCCCGGACGGTCTCGTCGCGTTCCCCGTCCTTGACGTGGAAGAGCGGGTAGCGGTCGGGCTGCTTGAGGACGTACCGCAGCGGGTCGAAGGGCGCGGGGGTGCCGTCCGCCCGCTTGGAGAAGCGGAACTGGCCCGCGTAGGCCCAGTAGATGTCCATCTCCAGGTAGACGAGGTCGGGGTCGGTCTCGGCGAGGAGCACGTCGTACAACCGCACGTTCGGACGGTCGGTCGCGAAGGAGAACTCCTCCGCGTGGTTGTGCTGGTAGAACTTCATGCCGCGGGCCCTGGCGGCGGCGCCGAACTCGTTGAACTCCTCGGCGCAGCGCTTCCAGCCGTCGACCGTGCTGCCGTAGCGCCAGGGGCCGGAGGCGGTGCCGATGTGCTTCAGCCCGAGGGCCTCGGCGTCGTCGAGGACCTTCGTCAGGTTCTGGGCGAAGGTGTAGGCACCCGGGTCGCCGTCGTTGTAGTAGCCGACGTGGCTGCCGATGGCGCGCAGTCCGTGGTCGCGGGCGAGCCGGCGCAGCTGCGCGAGGGTGATGGCGCCCGCGGAGCCCTGGGTGTATCCGGCGTACTCGATCTCGTCGTAGCCGTACCTCTCGAGTTCGGCGAACACGGGGGCGAAGCCGAGGGTGGAGACCTTGTCGCGCAGCGAGTACAGCTGGATGCCGAGGCGGCCCGGAGGCAGGACCGGGCGGCCATGGCCCTTGCCGTGGCCCTTGCTCTGGGCGGCGGCGGTGGGGGCTGCCAGGCCGAGGAGCGCGGCGGCGCCGGCCCCGGCGGCGACGCCCAGCATGCCGCGTCTGCTGAGCTTGCGGCCGAGCTCCGGGTCGGGGGTGCTGCTGGTACGACGCGTGCTGGTCATTGTGGATAACTCCTTGGCGTCGGTGACGTGTGGTTCAGTGGAGTCCTGCCAGTCGCAGGAGCAGGGACTTCACATCGGTGGCCGCGACGCGGCCGCTGAGCGCACGGGGGGTGGAGCAGAGAATGAGCGGACCTTCGTCGTCGCTCGTCGGGAGGCGGCCGTGGCTGCCGCGAATAGGTGAGGGGTCCAGCGGTACGACCGCCATGCGGTAGCGCATGCCGAGCTTCTTCCGGGCCAGGGCCGTGGCGGCCTTGACGCGGACATAGGGGTCCGCCGGGTCCATGAACAGCTCGACGGGGTCGTAGCCGGGTTTGCGGTGGATCTCGACGAGCCGGGCGAAGTCCGGCGCCCTGTCGTCGTCGAGCCAGTAGTAGTACGTGAACCAGGCGTCCGGGTCGGCCACGGCGACGAGCTCGCCGGAGCGCGGATGGTCCAGGCCGTGGCGCTTCTTGCCCTCGTCGTCGAGGAGTTCGGCGATACCGGGCAGGTTGCCGAGGGCCTTGCGGGTGGCGTCGAGATCCTCGGGGCGGCGGACGTAGACATGGGCGATCTGGTGGTCGGCGACGGCGAAAGCGCGGGAGGCCATCGGGTCGAGGTACTCCATGCCGTCCTGGGTGTGCACCTCCAGGAGTCCGGCGCGCCTCAGCTCGCGGTTGATGTCGACGGGCCGGCTGACCGGGGTGATGGCGTACTCGGAGAGCGCGACCACCGTGCGGCCCGTGCGTCGTGCGTCGTCGAGGAGCGGGGCCAGGGCCTCGTCCAGGTCCGTGGCCGCCTGGTGGGAGCGGGGGTCGTCAGGGCCGAAGCGCTGCAGGTCGTAGTCGAGGTGAGGGAGGTAGCAGAGCGCGAGGTCGGGAGTGCGGGTGCGCAGGATGTGCCGGGTGGCGTCGATGATCCAGCGGCTGGAGACGATGTCGGCGCCCGGGCCCCAGAAGTGGAAGAGGGGGAAGGTGCCGAATTCCCGGGTGAGCTCGTCGTGGAGCTCCGGGGGGCGGGTATAGCAGTCGGGCTCTTTCCGGCCGTCCGCGTAGTAGATCGGGCGCGGGGTGACCGTGACATCGGTGTCGGCGCCCATGGCGTACCACCAGCAGATGTTGGCCACGGTGTAGCCCGGGTGGACACGGCGGGCGGCTTCCCACAGCTTGTCGCCGGCGACGAGACCGTTGTGCTGGCGCCAGAGCAGGACGTCGCCGAGCTCGCGGAAGTACCAGCCGTTGCCGACGATGCCGTGCCCCGCGGGTGGCGTACCGGTGAGGAAGGTGGACTGGGCGGCGCAGGTCACGGCGGGCAGGACGGTGCCGAGCGGGGCCCGGCTGCCGGTGGTGGCCAGGCGCTTCAGGTTCGGCATGTGGTCCAGGAGCCGGGGTGTGAGACCGACGACGTCCAGGACGAGGAGGGGGGTCGGCCCGGCGGTGTCGTTCATGGGAGTTCCTTCAGGCCGAGGTCGTGGAGGAGATCGCGGGCGAGGCCCAGTTCGGCCGCGATCCCGTCGGCGAGCTGTGCGCGGGTCCGCGGGCGCAGCTCGGCGGGGAGGGCCTGCCAGGTGTAGGTCTCGACCTCGAGATGGTGCGTCAGCGGCGCCGGGCCGCCGACGAGGCGGGCGAGGGCGGCCTTCAGGACGGGGACGGTGGAGGTGAGAGGCGGTGCGGGCGGGGCGTGCAGCGGCACGTGGAAGTGGGCGCGCCAGGGGGCGCCGGTCGGCAGGGCCCCTTCGGTGAGCGCCTGGTGGAGGTCGTCGGTGCCGTGCAGGCCGCCGGCGGTGCGGGTGCGCGTCTGGTGGAGGAAGCGGGGTTCGGAGAAGGCGGCGAGCGCGTCGCGTACGCCCGGGAGGTGCGGCTGCTCCGCGTGCAGGGCTGCGGAGAGCTGGACCTTGGGGATGGTGATGCCGGCCGCGGTCAGCGCGTCGAGCGCCGCGGCGGGTTCTTCGAAGGAGGTGGCGAGATGGCAGGTGTCGACGCACAGGCCGATGCGAGGGTGGGCGATCGCCGTGAGGGGCTCGATCGCGTCGGCGGTGGTCTCGACGGTGCAGCCGGGTTCGGGCTCCAGGGCGATGCGGATGGATTTGCCGGTGAGCTCGGCGAGGGCGTCGAGTCGCCCGGCGAGGGTGGTGAGGGCGGTCCGGGCGACCGCGGCGGCGTGGTCGTCGAAGAGGGTGCGCCAGGCGAGCGGGAGGGTGGAGATCGATCCTTCGGTGACGTCGGCGGGCAGCAGTGCGGCGAGGAGGTCGGCCAGGCCGCTGGTGTACGCGAGCCGTTCCGGCTCGGTCCAGTCGGGCCGGTAGACGCGGTACTTGACCTCCACGGCGCCGAAGCCCTGGTAGGGGAATCCGTTGAGGGTGACGACCTCCAGTCCGCGCCGGTCGAGCGCGGCGCGCAGCCCTCGCAGGGCGGCCGGATCGGTGGTGAGGGCGCGCGCGGCGTCCTTGGCGAGCCAGAGGCCGATGCCGAGGCGGTCCCGGCCGAGCCGTTTGCGGACCGGTTCGCAGTGGTCGCGGAGCTGGGCCAGGACTCCGTCGAGGGTTTCCGCGGGATGCACGTTGGTGCAGTAGGACAGGTGGACGGTGGAACCGTCGGGGTGCCGGAAGCGCATGGGTACCGCCTCCTCATTCCCCGCCGCGGAGGATGGAGTTGCCCTCGTGCAGGTCCCCCGGCGCGGGGACGTCGAGGTGCAGCCTGCCGCTCTGGCCGTAGAAGGCGGCCGGGTTGCGCCACAGGACCTGGTCGACGTCGTCCTCGGTGAAGCCGGCGGCGAGCATGGCGTCGGCTGTCCTGCGGGTCTTGAGGGGGTCGCTCCTGCCCCAGTCCGCCGCGGAGTTGACGAGCGTCTTCTCCGTGCCGTGGGCCTTCAGCACGGCGACCATGCGGTCCTCGTCCATCTTGGTGTCGGGGTAGATGGAGAAGCCGAGCCAGCAGCCGCTGTCGGCGGCCTCCTTCACCGTGGTCTCGTTCAGGTGGTCCAGGAGGACGTGCTCGGGGTCGAGGGCCGATTCGCGGACGACGTCGATGGTGCGGCGCATCCCCGCGAGCTTGTCGCGATGCGGGGTGTGGACGAGGGCGGGCAGTCCGTGGTCGGCGGCGAGCTGGAGCTGGGCGGCGAGGGCGGCGTCCTCGGCCGGGGTCATGGAGTCGTAGCCGATCTCGCCGACGGCGACGACGTTGTCCTTGACGAGGTAGCGGGGCAGCGCGTCGAGGACGGGGGTGCAGCGCGGGTCGTTGGCCTCCTTGGGGTTCAGGGCGACGGTGCAGTGGTGGGCGATGCCGTACTGCGCGGCGCGGAAGGGTTCCCAGCCGAGGAGGGAGTCGAAGTAGTCGAAGAAGGAGTCAGGGGAGGTGCGGGGCTGACCGAGCCAGAAGGAGGGTTCGACCAGGGCGCGGACTCCGGCGGCGAACATGGCCTCGTAGTCGTCCGTGGTGCGGGAGGTCATGTGGATGTGGGGGTCGAAGATGCGCATCAGGACTCCTCCGTCCGGGACGTCAGGGCGAGAACGCGGTGGAGGTCGGCGGGGACGGCACGGCCCGCGGCGGTGCGTTCGGCCGCGTAGTCGCCGAGCATCCGGGCCAGTTCCGCGTCGCCTCGGGCTCGGTGCTCAAGCCGGGCGGCCGCGTCCACGGGTACGCCCGTGAACAGGCACTTGAGGAGGGCATGGCGCCAGCTGTGGGGGTCGAGGTGCTCGGCCGCGTAGGGGCCGACGGCGGCGGCGACGAGCCGGGTGTCGTTGGTGCGCAGGGCGTCCTCGACGAGGGGCAGGCCGTCGGCGGGGCCGGGCGCGAGGTACGGCAGCGCGAGGAGTACGGCGCGGCGCTCGGCGGCGGTGCCCTGCCGGTAGAGGCGGGTCAGGGTGCCGGCGTCGGCGCGGGCCTCCCGCAGGAGCAGGACGCGGGCGGCGTCTGCGTGGTCCTGGCCGCAGTGGCGGCCCGCCGCGGCGAAGCGCAGTTCCCAGGGAGGTGGGGAGGCGGTCGTGGTGGGGGTGGCGTTGTCCATGGCGCCGCTGCGGGCGGCATCGGCTTGGGCTTCGGCTTGGGCTTCGGCGAGGGCTGTGTCGAGCCAGGCGCGGGCGGCGGCGTCGCCGAGCCTGTCGTGGAGATCCTCGCGGGTGGGTGTCGTCATGCCGTGGCTCCGTTCGTGGGGGCGTGGGAGCGCAGGAAGTCGAGGGAGGTGCGGGCGAGTTCGGGACCGGCGTGGGAGTGGCGGGGCAGCTCGACGACGGTCAGGCCCTGGTAACCGGTATCGGAGAGGGCCTGGAGGACGGGCGGGAAGTCGATCTCGCCGTCGCCGAAGGGAAGGTGTTCGTGGACGTCGCGGCGCATGTCCTCGATCTGGACGTGCCGGAGCCAGGGAGCGGCCTGCTTGACGCAGTCGGCGGGGGGCGCCGGTTCCAGACACTGGCAGTGACCGATGTCAAGGGTGAGGCCGAGGGGTTCGGGGTCGCCGAGCATCCCGCGCAAGTGGTGGAAGTCGTCGAGGCGGGCGAGGAGGTGGCCGGGTTCGGGCTCGACGGCGAGCGGGATCCCGGCGCTGGAAGCCGCGTCCAGGACGGGTGCGAGGGCGCCTTCGAGCCGCTGCCAGGCGGTGGCGGCGGGCGTGCCGGCGGGGGTGACGCCGCTGAAGCAGTGCACGGCGTGGGCGCCGAGGTCCGCGGCGACCTCGACGGCCCGCACGAGCAGCCGGGTGCGTGCGGCGCGTGCCTCGGGGTCCGGATCGAGGAGGGTGGGTCCGTGCTTGCGGCGCGGGTCGAGGACGTAGCGGGCTCCGGTCTCGATGGTGACCTCGAGGCCGAGTTCGTCCAGACGTCCCGCGAGGCGGCGGGTACGGCCGGCGAGATCGGGTGCGAGGGGGTCCAGGTGCATGTGGTCAAGGGTGAGTCCGACGCCGTCGTAGCCGAGGTCGGCGAGGAGGGCGAGGGCGTCGTCGAGGCGGAGGTCGGTGAGTCCGTTGGTTCCGTAACCGAGACGCAGGCTCATGTGGGGCTCACCTTCCTGGCGACCCGGCGGGCGACGGGTCCGAGGGCGAGGACGGCCACCGCGGAGGCTCCCGATCCGGAGCGGGCCGCCAGTGCGGCCTGCAGCGGGATCATGGCGCGGATCCCGCCGCCGACCGCGCGCTGGGTGAGCTGGGGTGACGGGTTGAGAGCCGCGTGCAGGAAGGGGGTGAGCGCGGTGCCGGCGTAGGCGGCGGAGGCCAGTGCCGTCAGGGCGTCGGGCAGGGCCGGTGGTCGCTCCGTTCCCGGGGCCGGCCGCCCCCGCCGGTCACCGCCCGCCCCCGGGCCGGGGGGGGCCGGCCGCGGGGCGCGGGGGGGGGCGCGCGGGGGGCGCCGCCCCGC
>NZ_JBEZXR010000074.1:0-7114 GCF_040638135.1 Streptomyces sp. NPDC026673
CCAGCCCCGGAGGCCCCGCACCCGGCCCACCCACACACGCAGCGGCGCGGTCACTGACCGCGCCGGGCAATCGGGAGGGCGGGCGGGGAAACCCCAACCGCAACCACAACGGCGCCGCACACGAACAACGGGCACACAACTAGGGTGGCGCCATGACATGGCTGATCACTGGCGGCGCAGGCTTCATCGGATCTCACGTGGTGCGGGCGATGACCCAATCCGGCGAGGGCGCCGTCGTGCTCGACGACGGCTCGGCCGGCGTCGCGGCCCGGATCCCCGGGACCGTGCCCGTGGTGACCGGCTCCGTCCTGGACCGCGCGCTGCTGGACCGCGCGATCGCGGAGCACGGCGTCACCGGTGTCGTGCACCTGGCCGCCAGGAAGCAGGTCGGGGAGTCGGTCGAGCAGCCGCTGCGCTACTACCGGGAGAACCTCGGCGGCCTGGGCACGCTGCTGGAGGCGGTCGCGGACGCGGGCATCGGGCGCTTCGTCTTCTCCTCCTCCGCTGCCGTGTACGGCCTGCCCGACGTGCCCCTGGTGACCGAGTCCACGCCGTGCCTCCCGCTGAGCCCGTACGGCGAGACGAAGCTCGCGGGCGAGTGGCTGGTCCGTGCGGCCGGCCGGGCGCACGGGATCTCCACCGCCTGTCTGCGCTACTTCAACGTCGCGGGGGCGGCCGAGCCCCGGCTCGCCGACACCGGGGTGTTCAACATCGTCCCGATGGTCTTCGAGAAGCTGACCCGGGGCGAGGCCCCGCAGATCTTCGGGGACGACTATCCGACGCCGGACGGCACCTGCGTCCGCGACTACATCCACGTCGAGGACCTCGCCGACGCCCATCTCGCCGCCGCCCGCTGGGTCGGCGAGCGGGACGGCGCCGCCGACCTGACGGTGAACATCGGGCGGGGCGAGGGCGTCTCCGTCCGGGAGTTGATCGGGATCATCCTCGAGGTCACCGGACGCAAGGACGTCGAGCCGGTGGTCGTGCCGCGGCGCGCCGGCGACCCGGCGAGCGTGGTCGCGTCGGCCGGGCTGATCCGAGAGGAACTGGGCTGGACGGCGACGCGCGGCATCCGCGAGATGGTGGAGTCCGCGTGGGAGGGCTGGTGCCTGAACCACCCCGAGGCGCGCCGCCCCTGACCACGGGCGCCCGTTCCGCCACGTGCGGTGTCCAGGCCATCGCCGCAGGTCACCGCAGTTGACGACGGCCGCCGGCGGCGAGTTGCCCACGGACGGTGACCGTTGTTCACTGGGCTCGCCGGTCTCCGCGCGCGGGCTCGCCGCACAGCGGAGGGCGACGGACGGGAGTACGGGCGATGGGGGCAGGGCACGGGCACGCGCACGGGCACGGCCACGCGCACGGGCCGGGGTCCGTACCGGCGGGCACCGCGGCCTCGGCGTACCGCGGGCGGCTGCGCGTCGCGCTCGGCATCACGCTGCTGATCCTGGTGGCGGAAGTCGTCGGCAGCGCCCTCACCGGATCGCTCGCGCTGCTCGCCGACGCCGGGCACATGGCGACGGACGCGGCGGGCCTCGCGATGGCCCTGGTGGCCATCCGCTTCGCCAACCGCCCGCCGAGCGAGCGCCGCACCTTCGGGCTGGCCCGAGCCGAGATCCTGTCGGCGGTCGCCAACGCGGTGCTGCTGTTCGGCGTGGGCGCGTACATCTTCTACGAGGCGGTCCGCCGGCTGATCAGCCCCACCGAGGTCGAGGGCGGACTGACCATCGTCTTCGGTGTGATCGGTCTGGTGGCCAACTCGGTGTCTCTGCTGCTGCTGATGCGCGGGCAGCGCGAGAGCCTGAACGTCCGGGGCGCCTTCCTGGAGGTCATGGCGGACGCCCTTGGCTCGCTGGCCGTGGTCGTGGCGGCGGTGGTGATCCTGGCCACCGGCTGGCAGCAGGCGGACCCGGTGGCGTCGATCCTGATCGGCCTGATGATCGTCCCGCGGACGTGGAAGCTGCTGCGCGAGGCGATCGACGTCCTGCTGGAGGCCGCCCCCAAGGACGTGGACATGGCCGACGTGCGCACACACATCCTGGCGCTGCCCGGGGTGGAGGGGCTGCACGACCTGCATGTGTGGACGATCACCTCCGGGATGCCGGTGCTCTCGGCCCACGTCGTGGTGAGCCGGGACGTCCTGGACGCGGTCGGCCACGAGAAGATGCTGCACGACCTGCAGGGCTGCCTCGGCACGCATTTCGACGTCGAACACTGCACGTTCCAGCTCGAACCGGTGGGACACGCGGAGCACGAGGCGCGGTTGTGCCACTGACCGGATGCCGCACGGATCGACGCAGTGTCACGGATCCGAAGCGCGCTGCAACCACATCCCGTGTCCCCGCGTGAGGCAGACTGAGGTCTTGTCGTCGAAGCAAAGGATGGCCATGCCCACGAGCCCCGCCGCCGGCCGGCCCCACACCCCCTCCGCGGACCCCTCTTCCAATGGCGTCTCGGCGCCGATCCTCCTCGAACTGGTCGACGAGGCCGGCGCGACGATCGGTACCGCGGAGAAGCTCTCGGCGCATCTGCCGCCGGGCCGGCTCCATCGGGCGTTCTCGGTCTTCCTCTTCGACGGCGAGGGCCGGCTGCTGCTGCAGCGCCGGGCGGCGGGCAAATACCACTCCCCCGGTGTGTGGTCGAACACCTGCTGCGGCCACCCCTACCCGGGCGAGCCGCCCTTCGTCGCCGCCGCGCGCCGCACCGCCGAGGAGCTCGGCGTGGCGCCCGCGCTGATGCGGGAGGCCGGCACGGTCCGCTACAACCACCCGGACCCGGCGTCGGGGCTGGTCGAGCAGGAGTACAACCACCTCTTCGTGGGGCTGGTGACCGCGCCGCTGGACCCGGATCCGGAGGAGATCGGCGAGACCGCGTTCGTCACGCCCGCCGAGCTCGCCGCGCTCCGCGGTTCCGGGCCGTTCTCGGCCTGGTTCCCGACCGTGCTCGAGGCCGCGCTGCCCGCGGTGCGCGAGCTGACGGGCGACGCGGGCTGGTAGTCCCGGTCGCGCCGGTCAGTGCAGCGGGCCGGGCGGCAGCGGGAGCGCGGCCCAGATGACCTTGCCCCCGGTGGTGGTCTGCTGGACGTCGCACATCCCGCCCGCCTCGGCGGTGACGGTCTTGACCAGCAGCAGTCCGCGCCCGCCGGTGTCGGCGTCGTCGACCTGGAGGGCCTTGGGACGGTACGGGTGGTTGTCCTCGACGGCCACCCGGACCCAGTCGACACCGACGGCCAGCTCCACGGCGATCTCGGGCGACAGCAGGGCGGCGTGCCGCACCGCGTTGGTCACGAGTTCGGAGACGATCAGCAGCAGGCCGTGCAGCAGTTCCTCGCCGGCCGGCACGCCCTGCCGGACGATGAGGTCGCGCACCGCGTGCCGGGCCTGCGGCACCGAGGAGTCGAGCGCCGGGGCGGTGAAGCGCCACACGCCCTCGTACGGGCGCGGGACATCCGGCGCCATCGGGGGCACCGGTTCGGGGGGCGGGACGCTCCCGCGTACGTCCATGGCGGTCTTCACCCTCGCATTCGCGTGCTGCTCCCCGCAGCCCCCGCGGGCCGCCCGTCACGGGCGGCGGCGAGGTCCGCCTCACGGATCGAGTGTCGGCAGCCGACGGGCTCACCCCGAGCCGCTGACCGTAAATCCACATGTTTCGACCGCCTCCGACTCAAGACGATCGAACGTGCCAGGTGCGTGAGCCCAACTGATCCGGCGGTTCCGGTTTCACTGACGCGTCAGTGGGGCGTCCCGGGCATCGGCGACCATTCCGACGATCCGCCGGCCGCCCAGACCGGCGCCGAGCAGCCCCAGCCCGTCGAAGAGCAGCGCCAGCGAGAAGAAGGCGCCGATGACGTACAGGCTGCTCTCCGGCCAGTTCGCCAGAACCAGGATCGCCAGCAGGATGCCGATGGCGCCCTGGATGAGCGTCCACACCATGTGCGGCCCGCGCACCACCAGCCCTCCGAAGAGGCGGAAGATCCCGCCGGTCAGGAAGAGCAGCGCCGCGAACATGGTGAGCGCGGCCGCCGTCTGCTCGGGGTTGCGGATCACGACGACCCCGGCGGCGATGTAGAGGGCCGCGACGACCAGGGCGAGCCAGAAGAAGTTGGTGTGGCGGTTCTGCACCGCCTGGACCAGGCCGACGATACCGCCGGCCAGCAGGAGCCAGCCGAAGAGCAGCATCGAGGTGATGGTCGCGAAGCCCACGTAGAAGAGCCCGACCAGACCGCCCACGACGAGGACCGCCCCGAGGGCCGCGACCCAGCCGAAGCTGCGCTTGATCCCGGCCTCCGGGGGCTCCGGTTGCTTCTTGCGTCCCTTGAACGGGGTCATCGCCGCCTCCTCGCGCTCGTCGGGGGCCAGTCGTGGGCTACCGGTCATATACCCGATTTGCCGCCGGCCGGACCGGGATAGGATCCCCGTCCGGCCGCCTCCGCGACCTCCGGCGGCCGGGAAGACGACGAGAAGAGGGATGCGGGCATGTCCGAGCCGTCCGGGCCCGGCCTGCTGGTGGACACGGCGGGCGCCACCGCCACCGTGACGATCAGCCATCCGGCCAAGCGGAACGCGATGACCGTGGCGATGTGGCGGGAGCTGCCCGGCCTGCTCGACGGGCTCGCCGCGGACCCGGCGGTACGCGTCCTGGTGCTCACCGGCGCGGGCGGGACCTTCTGCGCCGGCGCGGACATCTCCGACCTGCGCGATCCGGCGAGCGGTTCCGGCACCGCGCAGAGCGCGGCCGTCGAGGCGGAGGAGGCGCTCGCGGCGTTCCCCAAACCGACGCTCGCCTCGATCCGCGGCTTCTGCGTGGGCGGCGGCTGCCAGCTCGCGGCCGCCTGCGACCTGCGGTTCGCCGCGGAGGGAACGCGCTTCGGGGTCACCCCGGCCCGGCTGGGCATCGTCTACCCGGCGCCCTCGACCCGGCGGCTGACGGGTCTGGTCGGCCCGTCGGCCGCGAAGTACCTGCTGTTCTCGGCGGAACTGATCGGCCACGAGCGGGCGCTGCGGACCGGGCTGGTCGACGAAGTGCTGCCGGAGGACGAACTGGACAAGCGGGTCGAGGAGTTCGCCGGCGTGCTGGCCTCGCGGTCGCTGCTCACCCAGGCGGCGGCCAAGGAGTTCGCCGTACCTGAGCCGGACCCCGCGCGGATCGGGCACTGGGCCCGGCAGTCCGAGGGCAGTGCCGAGACGGCGGAGGGCGTCGCCGCGTTCCTGGAGCGCCGGGAGCCGCGTTTCACCTGGACGGTGGGGCGGTGACGAGGGCCGCCAGGTGCGGCGGCAGCGGTACGCCGTCGCGGAGCGCCGGGTCGGGGACGGGTGTCCCCCACGCGGTGGCGAGCGGCAGGACACCGGCCCAGACGGGCAGCGCGGCGTCCGGCCCGTCGCCGTCCTCGGGCGGACCGGTGCGGATCTTCACCGATGCCTCGTCGGTCGCCAGGGCGAGCAGGGTCGTCGCGGCGAGCTCCCTGCGGTCCGGGGGCCGGGCGTGGTCCCACTGCCCCCGGGCGCACTGCTCGGTGAGCACCCGCAGGCCGTGCAGCTTCTCCGCCGGGTCGGTGACCGGGCGGGGCACGCCGAGGACCATCGCGCTGCGGTAGTTGACGCCGTGCTCGAAGACGGAGCGGGCGAGGACCAGGCCGTCGACGTGGGTCACCGTGACGCACACGGGCGCGTCCGAGGCCGGGCGCAGGCTGCGGCTCGCCACGGAACCGTGGAGGTACAGGGTGCCCGCGGCCGCGTCGTATCCGTACACGGTGGGCAGGGCCAGGGGCGTGCCGTCGACGACGACGGCGAGATGGCACACGAAACCGGCGCCCAGGACGGCGTCCAGGTCGTCGCGGGAGACGCTGCCCTGCTCGCGGAGGCGGCGATGGCGGGTGCGCTCGGTGACGGGGAGGGTACGTCCGGGGGCGGGCATCGCGAGGGCCTCCGAGAGGTGCGTGGTTCCGGGGAGCCGAGGCTAGTCATATGAGCAGTGCAACGCCATGCTGTCAACGGAATCAGTGGTTGCCGCCTTCCGGACGACGGAATCGGCGTTTCGGCGATGCGGGTCTCGGCGACATGCCGACCGGTCGGTAACCTGCTGGCATGACCGCCACCGTTCCCGCCCCCGCGCTGGAGCCGCGCGCCGGCCGGCGCTGCCACAACGCCCTCAATCCCCTGCACTCGGTCGTGTACTTCTCCCCCGAGTACGACGACGACCTCGCGGCCATCGGCCTGGAGCGCGGCGCCATGGCCTACTTCGCCGGGCGGGCCGCCCCGCTGGGCGCGGTCTCGGCCGGGACGGTCACCGCCACGTTCTACAACTTCAACCACGCGATCATCGCCCCGGTCGTCCCGCGCGCCTGGGAGCTGGCGACCCCGGGCGCGGTCGTCGAGGCCCGGCTGCGCGTCGCCGACGCCGTACTGACCCGGCTGCTCGGGCCCGAGGTCATCGCCTCGGCAGACCTCGCCGACGCCGCCCGTCTGGCGCTGCGCGCCGCCGAGGTCTGCACCCGCGAGGCCAGACCCCTGTACGCCGCCAACGCGGACCTGCCGGTGCCCGATCGGGCCCACCTGGCGCTCTGGCACGCCGCCACCCTGCTGCGCGAGCACCGCGGCGACGGGCACCTCGCGGCGCTCGCGGCCGCCGGCCTCGACGGACTCGAGGCCCTGGTCACCCACACCGCCACCGGGAAGGGCTTCAACCCGCGCTTCGTGCAGCGCAGCCGCGGCTGGTCCGCGGAGCAGTGGGCCGCCGCCGAGGACCGGCTCCGGGAGCGCGGCCTCCTCGACGGCGCGGGCGACCTCACGGACCGCGGCGTCGAACTGCGGCGCGAGATCGAGGGCGTGACCGACCGTCTCGACCGTGCCCCCTACGAACACCTCGGCGCCGCCGGCGTCGACCGCCTCACCTCCCTCGCGGGTGCCCTCACCCACCGCGTCCTGGGGAACGGCGGCTTCCCGCTGCAGTACTTCGGCAAGGGCTGAGGAGGCGGCGCAGGCGCGAAGCGCTGTCCGGCTCGCCGGGAGGCGCGGTCCCCGCACAGGGCCCGCGCCACGCCCGGGACGCGTCGCCGCGGGACCTGCGGCGCAGGACGCGAAGGCGTTCCGGGTCGCCTTCGGCGATCTGCCGGGCTTAC
>NZ_JBEZXR010000074.1:7211-42677 GCF_040638135.1 Streptomyces sp. NPDC026673
TCCCGGGGCGCAGCCGCGGTGGCGCCTGGAGAACCACGGCCGGACACCCGGCCGGACCCACCACACCGGCCGGCAGGGGCGGTCCGGTGCCGGCACTCGAAGGCGTTCCGGGCCGCCTTCGGCGGTCCGCCGGGCTTCCCGGGGCGCAGCCGCGGTGGCGCCTGGAGAACCACGGCCGGACACCCGGCCGGACCCACCACACCGGCCGGCAGGGGCGGTCCGGTGCCGGCAGGCGAACCGCCGGCCGGTCGGGTCACGGCTGCGAGGCACCCGGGCCGGACCGGCGCCGCCCCGCGGAAGGCGCGATCGCCGGTGGCGGGCATGGTGCCCCGTACCGGCGGCGGAACGGCGGCTCGCGCTTTCCGGCGCGGGCCGAAGCCTGAACAGCGGGACGCACCCCGCGACGGCCTCGGGGAGCATGTGCGCCCCGGCCTGACCCCGCTGCGCGGCATCGTGGCCTCGGGCCCGGACCACGGCCGCCCGCGCTCCCGCCCGGGACGCTCGTGCGGCCCCGACGGGCCCCTGGCGTCAGGGCGCCGGAGCGGCCGGAGCCTGGGCCCGGGCGGGGGCGGCGGGTTCGCCTCGGCTGACCTCGCGGGTGTCGCGGCCCGCCGCGCGCTTCTCGCCGCGGGCCGCGCCGATGCCCGCGACGACGACCAGCGCGGTGCCCGCCGCCTGCAGGACGGTCGGGACCTGGGAGACCAGCACCATCGCGGCGAGCAGGCTCACCGCGGGCTCCATGCCCGCGAGCGTGCCGTAGGCGGTCTTCCCGATCCGCTGCAGGGCCTTCATCTCCAGCAGGAAGGGCACCAGCGGCATCAGGACGGCGATGCCCGCCACCGCCGCGATGACCGTCCCGCTTCCGCCCGACACCACTCCCGGGGCGCCGAAGGGCGCCGTGAACACCGTGGCGACGCCGAGGGAGACGGCGAGGCCGTGCTGCGCGGAGAACCGGCTGCCCACGTGCTGGGTGCCGATCACGTACAGCGCCCAGCAGGCGCCGGAGGCGATGCCGAAGAGCACGCCCGCGCCATCGGCACCGCTCTGCCAGGGCGACGTGAGGCAGAGGACGCCGGCCGCCGCGAGGAGCAGCCAGGCGAGCTCGCGGCGCTGCCGCAGGGAGGCGACGGCGACGGCGAGCGGGCCGAGGAACTCCAGCGCCGTCGCGGTGCCCAGTGGGATGCGGTAGGCGGCCTCCGAGAAGAGCAGCATCATGCCGCCGCTGACGGCTCCGAGCAGGACGACGGCCGCCAGGTCGCGGCGCGGAGCGGCGCGCAGAGCGGGCCACAGTGAGCGACCGGTGAAGGCGAGCAGGAGCAGCGCGGCGAAGCCGACGCGCAGCCAGGTCGTGCCGGCCGGGCCGATGTCGTCGAAGAGCTCCGTCGTCAGGGCACTGCCGGTGTGCAGCACCGTCATCGCGGCCAGGATCAGCACCGCGCCGGGTATGCGGCGGGACGTAAAAGTATGCGGCTCGGACACGGATCCCATTGCACACGGCACCCGTTGTTTCTGTCCACGAGTCATTGGCGGACGCATTGTTTACCATCGGTGGATGATCGAGGGGACCGACCACCTTCCCGACCTCGGCCGGCTGCGCCTGCTGGTCGAGCTGAGCCGTCTGGGCACGATGGCCGCCGTCGCCGAGCGCACCGGCTACGGCACCTCGGCGGTCTCCAAGCACCTCGCCGTCCTGGAGCAGGAGGTCGGCACCCGGCTGCTCACCCCGGTGGGCCGCCGGGTGCGGCTCACCCCGGCCGGCGAACGCCTGGTCGGGCACGCCGTGGGCATCCTGGCAGCGGTCGAGGAGGCCCGCGCCGAGCTGCGCGGGGAGTCCGGCCCGGCCGGCCGGGTACGGCTGGCCAGTTTCGTCAGCGCCGTCGAACCGACGGTCGTGCCCGCGCTCGGCCGGCTGCGCGAGGAGCACCCCGGCATCGAGGTGCAGCTGTACGAGCACGAGCCGGAGCAGACGCTCGCGCTGCTGCTCTCCGGGGACGTGGACCTCGGCATCGTCTACGACTACAGCCTGGTGCCGCGCGCCGTGCCGGACGGCCTCAGCGCCCGGCACTTCGCCACGCAGCCGATGCTGCTCCTGCTGCCCGCCGGGCACCCCGGCGACCCGGGGCCGGGCGGGCCGGTGCCGCTGTCCGGGCTGAGCAGGCTGTCCGAGGCGGGGTGGATCACCAATTCGCGCGGGAGCGACGACGACGAACTGGTGCAGCGCGTGTGCGCGCTGGCCGGGTTCACGCCGCGCATCGTCCACCGGGTCGACAGCCTGCACCTGGTGAACCTGTTGACCGGGGCCGGGCTCGGTGTCGCGCTGCTCGCCGAGTCGGGGGTGGAGCGGCAGCGCGCGGACGTGCTGACCCGTCCGCTGGACCCGCTGGTCGGCACCCGGCGGCACTTCCTGGTGGCGCGCGCCGGACAGTGGTCCTGGCCGCCGATCGCGACGGTCGCCCGGCTGCTCGCCGGGTGAGCGCGCCGGGCCACCAGGGGCCGCGGTCCCCGGGGACGCGACCGCGGCAAGGCTCCGGGAGGCCCGGCCGACCGCAGAAGGCGGCCCGGAACGCCGACACGTCCCGCGACGGCGGCCCGGCGGCGACGCGTCCCGGGCGCGGCGCGGGCCCTGCGCGGGCCCTGCGCGGGGACCGCGCCTCCTCGCGACCCGGACAGCGCTCGGCACCTCCGCCGCCTCCGGCCTGTCACGCCGGGGCCCTTGCCGACGGTGCGGCGGGGCCGTGGTCAGGGGCGGCAGCGGGTCAAGGGGTCAGCGGACGATTCCGACGGGTTCCTCGCCGGTGCCGCCGACGCCGGCCGCGTCCTTCCGGGACGGGCCGTGCCCGCACGGCATCGCCGGATGCCGGCCGAGCAGCACGACGCCGGCGGCGATCGCGGCGAGCCCGGCCGCCTCCCAGGCCAGCGCGCCCGGCGTGACCCGCACCCGGTCGCCGAGGAAGCCGACGCCGCAGGCGATCCCGGCCAGTGGCTGGGCGGCGGTCAGCGCGGGAAGCGACATGCGCAGCGGAGCCGTCTCGAAGGCGCTCTGCACGAGCATCAGACCGGTCAGCCCGATCACGGCGACGGCGTACGGCTGCCAGTGCACGAGGAGCGCCGTCACGCCCTCGTCCTCGGCCACCTGGCCCGAGATCCGGGTGAGGGCGTCCTGCAGGCCGTACAGCAGCCCCGCCGCCAGGGCGAGCACGGTGGCCTCCGGAGACGGGCGCAGCCGCCGCGCGCAGGCGACCAGGAGCAGCGCCAGGCCGACGACGATGCCGACGACCAGCCAGTGGCGCAGTGCCCCGGCGGGCGGTCCGCCGCCCGAGGGTCTGCCGGCCACGATGAACGCCGTCACCCCTAGCGCCAGCAGGCCCACGCCGGACCAGCCGTGCCACCCGAGTCTCTGACCGGTGAGGCGGCGCGAGAGCGCCATCGCGAAGAGCAGGTTGGTCGCGGTCAGCGGTTCGACGAGGGAGACCTCGCCCTGGGTCAGCGCGAGGGCGCTGAGCACCATGCCGCAGATCATCAGGAACACGCCGAGCAGCCACTGCGGCATGCGCATGAGGTCCAGCAGCAGCCGGAAGGAGAGGAAGTCGGACAGCGGAGCGCGCTGGGCGGCGAGCTGCTGGAGGACGAATCCGAGCCCCAGACAGCAAGCGGCCCCCACCCCGAGCAGGAATACGGCCACCTCGTCAACCTCCCGGTGTCGCCGACTGGCCCGACCTTAGTCCCTCATGTGTCTTGATCGCGACGATTGTCCGCCCGGAAGTCCCGGCTTCCGGACGGTGCGGTGGCGACGGGGCGCGGTGTGCCGCGCCCGCCCCGCGCGGGCGCCGGCAGGCCCGCCACGATGGCCCGGATGAAGTGCAGTTCCGCGACGACGTCCGCGAGCGTCTCGCACTCCGGGGCGACGGGAAGCTCCGGAGGGCCGTCGGCGGGCGGCCGTCCGTCCAGGGCGTCGGCGAGCGCGGTCAGGGCGGCGACGACCTGCGCACCCTCACGGAGCGAAGGGCGCGGGGCCCCTTGCTCCATTCGGACGACGCAGGCGGTGGTCGCGTCCACGATCCGCTCGGTGGCGGCCACCACACGGAACCAGTCGCCGTTGGCGCCGTGCCGCGAGGGGAGCTCGGCGGCCACGGTCTCGGCGGCGACGCGGGCCTCGCCCAGGGCGCTGTACGCGGCCCGGCGCAGCACCCTGCGGTCCTCGGGGCGCCCGTCGGGGGGCGCGCTCAGGACGTGGTCCAGGTAGTCACGGGTACGCCGCTGCGCCACGGCCAGCAGATGGCCGACGCGCGCGGTGGGGTCGGTGATCCGTGGCAGGTGGCCGACGACGAGGACGATCGCGCAGGCGATCGCGGTGTCCAGGAGCCTGGAGACGGCGGCCTGGGTGTCACCGCCGGCCCAGACGAAGGCCAGCACCATGATCGTGACGGCGGAGGTCTGCAGGGCGAAGTGACGAGCCGCGAACGGCAGGAGCGCACCCGCCACGGAGGCGCAGACCGCGGTCCACCAGATACCGTCGCCGACGACCGCGGCCACCCCGGCGAAGACCAGCACGCCGAGCGCCGTGCCGAAACAGCGGTTGACGACCCGGGAGAACAGCGGGCCAATGTCCGGCTTCACCAGGAAGGCCGCCGTCAGGGGCAGCCAGTACCAGTGGTCCGCCCGCAGGGCCAGGGCCACGGCCGCGCTGGCGGTGACGCACACCGCGACCTTCAGTCCGTACTCGCGGCCCACGGGGCCCAGGACGCGGCGGCGCAGCATCGGCGCCGGGCGGCGGGCGGGGAGTGGCGCGGCGTCCTCGGGCCGGTCCGTGTCCGGGACCGTGCGGGCGAAGACGACGGCGGCGTGCAGCATCATCGCGTCGAAGGCGGCGCGGGCGGGAGTGGTCGACCCGGGCGCCGGGAGGGGGCCGGGCGGCGTTCCCGTGCGCAGGGCCGCCGCGAGCCGCCGCGGGCCGTCGCCGGTCCGGGGCGGCAGGGGGCGAGCCTCCCACAGCAGGGCCGTGGCGGCGTCGGTGAGCTCGGTGGCCACGCCGAATCGCTCCGCCAGCAGCAGTTCGTCCGGGCGTGCGGACATGTGCAGCAGACGCCGGCTGAGGCGGCGCAGCCGGACCGCCTCGTCGCCCCGGTCCAGGGCGGCGCTGAGCCGCCGCCGCGCGGCCTCCGCGCCGGGCCCGCCGACGGCGTCGAGAGCGTCGGCGAGGGCGTCGAAGATCCGCGCCAGCGAGGCGCGCTCGCCGTCCAGCGCGCCACCGGACGGACGCGGCGGGCGCAGCACGAGCCGCAGCAGCAGGAGGTAGCCCGCCCCGGCGAGGAACCACAGCGCCCGGTACCAGGGCGGGCCGGGCAGCGGCAGTCCCATCCCGATCACCATGGCGGCCAGCCCCTGCATCCCGGCCCGCGAGCAGACCGGGCCGATCACGCTGACCGCGCCGGACACCGCGCCCGCCGCGAACAGCACCGGCAGCCCCCACCACCCGCTCAGGGCCTGCTGCGTCGCGGCGCCCACCAGCACACCGAGCGAGGCGACGACGGCGGGCAGCCCGATGTGGACGACACCGGTCCTGCGGGTGCCGGGCAGATCGTTGAACCCGGCGAACAGCGCGCCGAGCCCGGCGAGCACCCCGATCTCGACCCGCCCCAGCGCGATCCCCAGGGCGAGCAGCGGTCCCGCGGCGAGCGCCCCCCGCAGCACCGCCGGCCAGGGCACCGGTCCCCGCTGCCAGCGCAGCGGATGGGCCAGCCAGGACGGCAGGTCGACGGGACGGCGGCCGGGGCCACAGAGCAGCACGGTCATCCTCACGGGACGAAAACGGTCTCGGCTGGGAAAAGACGCAGGCCAGGGAGGTGTCCGGCCGTCGCCTTCCCCCTCTCAGCGTATCGGCCGGCGGTGTCCGCGCCGCCCGTGCGGCCGGTGCGGCCGGTGCGGCGCGATGTCGTGGCCGCCCGTGATCCTCGAAGGCACCGCGGACCGCGGCACCCCCGCCGGACCGCGGGCGGGGGTGGCCCGGAGCCCTCGCGTCGGGTCGTCCGAGCGGCCCGCCGGGGCGAACGGCGCGGTACTCCGGCCGCCGCGGGGCCCGTGTGGCCACGGACGGCGGCCTCCTCGTGCGCACGGCATCCGCGGCACCGCCTCACGCGGATCGCAGAGGGCGCCCTACGCGGTCGGTGCCGGTGGGTCCGACCGGGGCGCCGGCCGTCCGCGGGCGGCCGGCGCCGGACTCCGCCGCGGCACGGTCAGTAGCGGGTGATCGCGGTCGCGCCCGCTTCCGTGCCGATCGCGATGTGCGGGCGGCGGTCCGGATCGGCCCAGGCCAGGACACGCCGCATGGCGCCGGCCGGGACCGAGACACAACCGGCCGTGGCGCCGCGGCCGTTCACGTGGAGGAAGATCCCGGCACCGCGCTCCCGCACCGGATGGCGGTAGTTGAAGCCGATGACGAGGGCGTGCGCGTACTGCTCCGCGTAGTCGGCGAGGTGCTCGGACTCGCCCGGGGCGCAGTCCTCGGGCAGGGGTTCGACCCAGCGGTTGTAGGAATCGGAGGCGTTGTCCTGGCACCACCAGGAGTCGTCGGTGACCGGCCGATAGCGCGTCGTCGTACCGGCGGGCGCCCGCTCGGTCCCGAAGCCGAACGGCAGGTCGTACAGGCCCGCCGGGGTGGTCGAGGTGTTCTGCACGCGGATGTCGCCCTCGGCCAGGCCGCCCGCGCCGAAGCGCGCGGCGGCGGAGCCCGCCAGGATCCAGCGGCCATCCCGGCGGTCCCACCAGCTCAGCGTCCCGGTGGTGGCGTCCGGGGCCGCGGCGACCGCGGTGATCAGCTGGGTGCCGGGGCCGGTGTCCGCCATGAGGTCCGGCAGCGGCGGCTGCGGCCACGGGGCCGCGGCCGCCGTGCCAGCCACGACGGCCGGCACGGCGAGGCGGGTCAGTACCGCGCGCAGGCTCAAGCCGGGAGCTGCGCCTCGATCGCGGCGGTGATCTCGTCGTCCTCGGGCTCGGTACGCGGCCGGAAGCGGCCCACGACCCGGCCGTCGGTGCCGACCAGGAACTTCTCGAAGTTCCACTGGACGTCGCCGGCCTGGCCCTCGGCGTCGGCGGTCTCGGTGAGCACCGCGTACAGCGGGTGCCGGTCGTCACCGTTGACGTCGGCCTTCTCGAAGAGCGGGAAGCTCACCCCGTACGTGGCGGAGCAGAAGGTGGCGATCTCCTCGGCCGTGCCCGGCTCCTGGCCCGCGAACTGGTTGCTGGGGAAGCCCAGCACGCTGAACCCGCGGTCGGCATACCGCTTCTGCAGCCGCTCCAGGCCCTCGTACTGCGGGGTCAGCCCGCACTTGGAGGCCACGTTGACGATCAGCAGGGCCTTCCCCTGGTGGTCGGCGAGGGAGGCGGGCTCACCGGTGAGGGTGCGCAGCGGGATGTCGTAGATGCTCACGTTCGATCTCCTCGTTTCAGGGCGCGGACGGACCACAGGTCGTCCATTCAACCCCGGTCACGGTGCCGATCTTCCCATGGGAGGGGGTCCTGGGCACGCTCTCGGAACCGTGTCAGTGCTCGGTGACGCGCCCCGCGTCGACACTGATGCGCCGGGTGGTGTGGACGGCCTCGAGCATCCGCCGGTCGTGGGTGACCAGCAGCAGGGTGCCGTCGTAGGAGGCGAGGGCCGACTCCAGTTGCTCGATGGCGGGCAGGTCGAGGTGGTTGGTGGGCTCGTCCAGGACGAGGAGGTTGACGCCGCGGCCCTGGAGGAGCGCGAGGGCGGCGCGGGTGCGCTCGCCCGGCGAGAGGGTGGCGGCGGGGCGCAGGACGTGGGCGGCCTTGAGACCGAACTTGGCGAGCAGGGTGCGGACGTCGGCGGGGCTCGTGTCGGGGACCTCGGCGCCGAAGGCGTCCAGCAGCGACTCGCCGCCGAGGAAGAGCTTGCGGGCCTGGTCGACCTCCCCGACGACGACCCCGGGACCCAGGTGGGACGCGCCCGCGTCCAGCGCGACGCGGCCGAGGAGGGCGGCCAGGAGGGTCGACTTGCCGGAGCCGTTGGCGCCGGTGATGGCCACCCGGTCGGCCCAGTCGATCTGCAGGTCGACCGGCCCGAGGGTAAAGCCGGAGCCGCGGCGTACCTCCGCGCCGCGCAGGGTGGCGACGACCGCACCGGCGCGGGGCGCGGCGGCGATCTCCATGCGCAGCTCCCACTCCTTGCGGGGCTCCTCGACGACGTCCAGGCGTTCGATCATGCGCTGCGTCTGGCGGGCCTTGGACGCCTGCTTCTCGGTGGACTCGGCGCGCAGCTTGCGGCCGATCTTGTCGTTGTCGCTCGCCTTGCGGCGGGCGTTGCGGACGCCGTGCTCCATCCAGTTGCGCTGCATGCGGGCACGGGCCTCGAGGCCGGCCTTGGTGTCGGCGTACTCCTCGTACTCCTCGCGCGCGTGGCGGCGGGCGGTCTCGCGCTCCTCCAGGTAGGAGGCGTATCCGCCGCCGTAGGTGTTGACCTGCTGCTGGGCCAGGTCGAGTTCGACAACCCGGTTGACGGTACGGGTGAGGAATTCGCGGTCGTGGCTGACCACGACGGTGCCCGCCTTCAGGCCCTTGACGAAGGTCTCCAGGCGCTCCAGGCCGTCCAGGTCGAGGTCGTTGGTGGGCTCGTCCAGGAGGAAGACGTCGTAACGGCTGAGCAGCAGGGACGCCAGGCCGGCGCGGGCGGCCTGGCCGCCGGAGAGAGCCGTCATCGGGAGGTCGAGACCGACGGTCAGCCCGAGCGCGTCGGTGATCTCCTCGGACCGCTCGTCGAGATCCGCGCCTCCGAGGGCGAGCCAGCGCTCCAAACCGTCGTTGTAGGCGTCGTCCGCGCCGGGCGTCCCGTCGACCAGCGCCTGGGTGGCGGCGTCGAGCGCGGCCTGGGCGGCGGCGACGCCGGTGCGCCGGGCCAGGAAGGCCCGTACCGTCTCGTCCGCCCGGCGTTCGGGCTCCTGCGGCAGGTGGCCGACGGTCGCGGTGGGCGGGCTCAGCCGCAGCTGGCCCTGCTCGGGGGCGCTGAGGCCCGCGAGCATCCGCAGCAGCGTCGACTTGCCGGCGCCATTGGCGCCGACGAGGCCGATGACGTCGCCCGGGGCGACGACGAGGTCGAGGCCGGAGAAGAGGACGCGGTCCCCGTGCCCGGCGGCGAGATCCTTGACGACAAGAGTGGCACTCATCAGGCTGCCGATGCTATCGCCCCGCCGGCCGGCGCCCGCGGCCCGCACGGGCTCCCGGGACGGCCCCCGGCCGTCCGCGACCCAGGGAGGGAACGCCCCATGCCGAGCCACAGGGCCCTCGTCCGCCGCCCGAGCCCCCGCCTCGCCGAGGGGCTGGTGACCCACATCGAGCGCTCCCCGGTCGACGCCGGTCTCGCCGCCCGCCAATGGGAGGGGTATGTGGCGGCCCTGCGCGCGCACGGCTGGGAGACGGTGGAGGTGCCGCCGGCGGACGACTGCCCGGACGGCGTCTTCGTGGAGGACGTCGTGGTCGTCTTCCGTGACGTCGCCCTGCTCACCCGGCCCGGTGCCGTGTCCCGGCGGCCGGAGACGACCGGGGCCGAGGAGGCGGTCGCGGCGCTGGGGCTGCCGGTCGTCCGGGTCCGCGAGCCGGGCACCCTGGACGGCGGTGACGTCCTCAAGGTCGGGGACACGGTGTACGTGGGCCGGGGCGGGCGCACGAACGCCGAGGGCGTCCGGCAGCTCCGGTCCGCCTTCGAGCCGCTCGGGGCGCGGGTGGTGGCCGTTCCCGTCACCAAGGTGCTGCATCTGAAGTCGGCGGTGACGGCGCTGCCCGACGGCACGGTGATCGGCCATCCCCCGCTGGTTGACGACCCGTCGGTCTTCCCCCGCTTCCTGCCGGTGCCGGAGGAGGCGGGGGCCCATGTGGTGCTGCTCGGGGGCGGGCGGCTGCTGATGGCGGCGAGCGCGCCGAGGACCGCGGAGCTGCTGGACACCATGGGATATGAGCCCGTATCAGTGGATATCAGCGAGTTCGAGAAGCTCGAGGGATGCGTGACCTGTCTGTCCGTTCGCCTGCGGAACCTGTACGCCTGACGGCGGGTTGCCTTTTCAGTGTCACCTAACCTACGGTTTCGTAACTTACGATTCCGTAAGCACTCTCCGCGAACAGCCAGGAGCCCAGCGTGACCATTGCCCCGTCCCAGAGTGCCGGTTCGGAAGCATGGAGTGACACCAGGCTGCTGTACGCCTTGGAAGAGGTGGTCGAGACCGAGATCAACCGCCACATAAAGGCGGCCAAGGAGTGGATGCCCCACGAGTACGTCCCGTGGAGTCAGGGCCGCGACTTCGACGGTGTGATGGGCGGAGACGCCTGGGCGCCGGAGCAGTCCAAGGTGACCGAGATCGGCCGGATATCGCTGGTGGTCAACCTGCTCACCGAGGACAACCTCCCCAGCTACCACCACGAGATCGCCACGCTCTTCGGCCGGGACGGCGCCTGGGGCACCTGGGTGCACCGCTGGACCGCGGAGGAGGGCCGGCACGCCATCGTCATGCGGGACTACCTGCTGACCACCCGCGCCGTGGACCCGGTGGAGCTGGAGCGGCTGCGCATGCACCACATGTCGGAGGGCTTCGAGTCCGACAACGCGCACAGCATGCTGCACTCGGTGGCGTACGTGGCCTTCCAGGAACTGGCCACCCGCATCTCGCACCGCAACACGGGCCGCGAGTCGGGCGACCCGGTGTGCGAGCGCATGCTGGCGCGCATCGCCACCGACGAGAACCTGCACATGGTCTTCTACCGCAACCTGCTGGCGGCGGCGCTGCAACTGGCGCCGGACCAGGCGATGCAGGCGATCCGGGACGTGGTCGTCGGCTTCCGGATGCCGGGGCACGGAATGCCCGGTTTCGAGCGCTCCGCGGCCCGGATCGCCATCGGCGGCATCTACAACCTCCGCATCCACCACGACGACGTGCTCCAGCCCGTGCTGCGGCACCTGAAGGTGCTGGAGGTGTGCGGGCTCGGCCCGGAGGGCCTGAAGGCCCAGGAGGAACTGGGCTTCTTCATGGGTGAGCTGGACAGCCAGGCCCGTAAGTTCGAGGAGCGCAGGGACGCCCTGCTGGCGCGGCGGGCCGCCCGCGCCTGACGGAGCCACGCGTGGCGGGGCGCCTCCCCCGGAGGCCCCCCGCCACGACGCCCCGGTCCAGGACATGCCGCGAGGGCGGCACCGGCGGACACCGCGTCGCCCCGCGGCGGCGCCCTCGGCCACACTGCACCGGTGGACACCCGCCGGCCTTGCCCTTGCTGCGGTCATCTCGTCTTCGACGTCGAGGACGGATGGCCCGGCTCGTATGCCATCTGCCCCGTGTGCTTCTGGGAGGACGACCGGGTGCGGTTGCGGTGGCCGTTCATGCCGGGCGGCGCCAACACTGTCTCGCTGGTCGAGGCCCAGGGGAACTTCCGCGCCTACGGGGCCTGCGACCAGCGCGGGAGGCGGTTCGCCCGGCCGCCGGCGGACGACGAGCCGCGGGACCGCGACTGGCGCCCGATAGACCCGGTCGCGGACGAGTTCGAGGGCTGGACCGGGGACACGCGTCGCCCCTGGCCCGACGACCTGTCGGTGCTCTGCTGGTGGCTGCCGTCCTTCTGGGGGTGCCCCGATGATCCGGAACCGGAAGTGCCCCGGCGCCTGGTGATCGACGTCGGTGCCGTCCGCAGCGAGCGGGACCTTCACGCCGTCCTGAAGCGCGAGCTCGGTTTCCCGCCCTTCTACGGCATGAACTGGGCCGCCTTCTGGGACGCCGTCACCGCACTGGTCCCGATGCCGGCCGAGCTGCACTTCAGCGGCTGGGCCGAACTCGAGCGCCACGCTCCCCGGGCGGCGGCCGAGCTGAGCCGCGCGCTGAGGCGATACGAGGGTGCCGCCCCGGGTTTCCGCGCCGCCTACGACCGGTGGTTCCGACCGTCCTCGAACCGGTGACCCACCGGGGAGGGGAGCGGGAGCCGATGACATGCTGGGTCCGTGTCCCCCTCCGGTCCCGCAGGCGCGGTGTTCTTCGACGTCGACGGCACCCTGGTGCCCGGCACGAGTTCGTCGGCCTTCCTGGCCGGTTTCCTGGGCCATCGGGAGGAGTTGACCGAGGCCGAGGACGCCTACGCCCGGGGCGCCCTGGACAACCGGCGGGTCTCCGAACTGGATGCCGCGGGGTGGGCGGGTGTGCCCGAGAAGCGGGTCGCCGGCTGGCTCGACGAGCTCCCGCTGATCGCGGGCATCGCGGAGACCGTCGCCTGGTGCCGGCGGCACGGGCTGGTGCCCTTCCTGGCGACCCTGGCGTGGTCTCCGGTCGGCGGCCACCTGAGCGAACGCTTCGGCTTCCACGCGTTCTGCGGACCTCGTCCGGAGACCGCCGGCGGCCGGTTCACGGGCCGGGTCGCCCGCCATTTCGACGAGTACGGCAAACGGGACTTCGCCCTCGCCCAGGCGCGCGGGCTGGGACTGGCTCCCGGTTCCTGCGCAGCCGTCGGCGACAGCCGCTCCGACCTGCCGCTGTTCGCATCCGTCGGGCTGAGCGTGGCGTTCAACGCCGGCACGGACGCCCGTGCGGCGGCGACCGTCGCGGTGGACGGCGGGGATCTGCGGGAGGTGATTCCCGCCCTGAGCCGCCTGGTCACCGGCGCCCGTTGACGGCGGGACTCAGGCGTGCGCGGGGCCCAGGGCCCAGGCCGCGGCGGAGAGCGTGGCCATCGAGAGCAGCGTGGAGAGCATGACCGCGTCCCGGGCGAGGGCGGTGCTCAGGTCGTACTGGCGGGCGTAGATGAAGACGTTCTGGGCGCTCGGCAGCGCCGAGAGGATCACCACCGCGAAGAGCTGCTGCGCCGGCAAGTGCAGGACGAGGCTGCCGACGGCGAACGCGGTCAGGGGCTGGACGAGGGTCTTGATGAGGACGGTGACCCCGATCTCCGCCCGGAACGCCGGACCCGTGGCGGCCGGGCGGCCGTGCAGCGACATGCCGAGGGTGATCAGTGCGGTCGGGACGCCCGCACCGCCCAGCAACTCGACGGAGTGCCCGAGCGCGGCGGGGAGCCGCCAGCCTGCCGCGGAGGCGGCGCAACCGAGTGCCGCACCCAGGATCACGGGGGTGCGCAGCGGCATCAGCAGCATGCGTGCGGCACCGCGACAGGGCCGCCTCGGCCCGGCGGCGGCGCCGGTACCGGCGTCGAGGACGGTCAGGATCACCGGGGTGACCAGCAGCACCTGGAAGAGCAGTACCGGGGCGACGAACGAGGCGTCGCCGAGGATCTGCGCCGCGACCGGGATGCCCAGGTTGGCGGAGTTGACGTAGCCGGCCGCCATGCCGCCGATCGCCTGGTCGGGCAGGCGCCGTCCGAAGAGCCAGCGGCTGACGGCGAACCCGAGCAGGCACGCCAGGGCCGTTCCGGCCGCGAAGGCGATCATGGACATGTTCGCGAAGGCGTCCAGCGGTGTTCCGGCGACCGTGGTGAAGAGGGCGGCCGGCATGGCGACATGGAAGACGAACCGCCCGAGGACGGATTCCGCCTGCTGCCCCAGCAGCCCGGTCCGGCCGACCGCGTAACCCGCCGCGCTGAGGGCCCATATGGGGACGAAACCCGAGAGAAGGGGTGGCAGGGTGTGCATGGAACCTCGGGTCGTCCGGTGGGCCGTGGGCGCGGCCCCGGGATCGCCGGGCGGCCCGATGCAGTCAATCAGGCGGCCTTCGGGCCGCCCCACCGGGGCCCCGGCGAAAAATCATGCAAGCACGCTTGATTGTTTCCGGCCGCGGTGCCAGCCTGTGACGCGCACGGCACCGCTGACGCTGCGTCATTCAGGGGGACCTTTGTCCGACCCGACACCCGTACTGGACGATCTGCGGGACGAGAGCGAGGGCCTGGACGCCCTGGTCGCCCCGCTCCCGGAGAGCGCCTGGGCGGCGCCGACGCCCGCCCCGGGCTGGACGATCGCCCACCAGATCGCCCATCTGGCCTGGACCGACCGCCAGTCCCTGCTGGCGGTCACCGACCCGGAGGGCTTCGGCTCCGTGGTGGAGAAGGCCGCCGCCGCGATCGACACCTTCGTCGACGAGGGCGCCGAGGAGGGCGCGGCACTGCCGCCCGCCGAACTGCAGGCACGCTGGCGCTCGGGACGGACCGCACTCCAGGAGGCCCTGCGGGCGCAGCCGGCCGGGACGCGCTTCCCCTGGTTCGGGCCGCCGATGAGCGCCGCGTCCATGGCCTCGGCCCGGCTCATGGAGAGCTGGGCGCACGGCGAGGACGTCGCGGACGCCCTCGGCGTACGGCGGGCGCCGACCGCGCGGCTGCGGCACGTGGCGCGGATCGCCGTACGGGCCCGCGACTACGCCTACTTCGTCAACGGGCTGACCCCGCCCGCCGAAGAGTTCCGGGTGGAGCTGTCGGCCCCCGACGGCACGCTGTGGGCGTACGGACCCGAGGACGCCGCGCAGCGCGTCACGGGCCCGGCGCTCGACCTGTGCCTGCTGGCGACCCGCCGCCGGCACCGCGCCGACCTGGCCGTGCACGCCGAGGGCGCCGACGCCGACCGCTGGCTGGACATCGCCCAGGCGTTCGCGGGACCGCCGGGCAAGGGCCGCGAGCCGCGTGAGGGAGGAACGGGGTGAACTCCGAGAACCGTACGACGATGCTCGAGCGCCTGGCGGAGCTGGAGGCCGAGCACGAGAAGGCGCTCGGGGGCGGCGGCCCCAAGTACGTGGACCGGCACCGGTCGCGGGGGAAACTGACCGCCCGGGAGCGGGTGGAGCTGCTGCTGGACCAGGACAGCCCGTTCCTGGAGCTGTCGCCGCTCGCGGCCTGGGGCAGTGACTACCCGGTGGGCGCGTCGCTGGTGACCGGGATCGGGGTGATCGAGGGCACCGAGTGCGTGATCACCGCCAACGACCCCACGGTGCGCGGCGGGGCGAGCAACCCGTGGACGCTGAAGAAGGCCCTGCGGGCCAACGAGATCGCCCTCGCCAACCGGCTCCCGCTGGTCAACCTCGTGGAGTCGGGCGGCGCGGACCTGCCCAGCCAGAAGGAGATCTTCATTCCGGGCGGCGCGCTCTTCCGCGACCTGACCCGGCTGTCGGCGGCCGGCATCCCCACCGTCGCCGTCGTGTTCGGCAACTCGACGGCCGGCGGCGCGTACGTCCCCGGCATGTCCGACCACGTGATCATGGTCAAGGAGCGCTCCAAGGTGTTCCTCGGCGGGCCGCCGCTGGTGAAGATGGCCACCGGTGAGGAGAGCGACGACGAGTCCCTGGGCGGGGCCGACATGCACGCCCGCGTCTCCGGGCTCGCGGACTACTTCGCACTGGACGAACCCGACGCACTGCGCACCGCCCGCCGGGTGGTGGCCCGGCTCAACTGGCGCAAGCAGGGCCCGGCCCCGGCCGCCGCCTACGACCCGCCGCGGTACGACGAGGACGAACTGCTGGACATCGTCCCGGCCGACCTCAAGACCCCCTTCGACCCGCGGGAGGTCGTCGCCCGGGTCGTGGACGGCTCGGAGTTCGACGAGTTCAAGCCGCTGTACGGGCCGAGCCTGGCGACCGGCTGGGCCCGGGTGCACGGCTATCCCGTCGGGATCCTCGCCAACGCGCAGGGCGTGCTGTTCAGCGCCGAGTCCCAGAAGGCCGCGCAGTTCATCCAGCTCGCCAACCAGCGCGACATCCCACTGCTGTTCCTGCATAACACCACCGGGTACATGGTGGGCCGGGAGTACGAGCAGGGCGGCATCATCAAGCACGGCGCCATGATGATCAACGCGGTGTCCAACTCACGGGTGCCGCACATCTCGGTCCTGATGGGCGCGAGTTACGGCGCCGGACACTACGGCATGTGCGGCCGGGCGTACGACCCGCGCTTCCTGTTCGCCTGGCCGAGCGCCAAGTCGGCCGTCATGGGCCCGGCGCAGCTCGCGGGCGTGCTGTCCATCGTGGCGCGGCAGTCGGCGGCCGCGCGGGGCCTGCCCTTCGACGAGGAGGCCGACGCCGGGCTGCGGGCGATGGTGGAGCAGCAGATCGAGTCCGAGTCCCTGCCGATGTTCCTGTCGGGGCGGCTGTACGACGACGGGGTGATCGACCCGCGCGACACCCGCACGGTGCTCGGCGTGTGCCTGTCGGCGATCCACAGCGCACCGGTCGAGGGCGCCCGCGGCGGCTTCGGCGTCTTCCGGATGTGAGGAGCACGTGACCGTGATCGCATCAGTGCTGGTGGCCAACCGCGGCGAGATCGCCCGCCGTGTCTTCCGCACCTGCCGCGACCTGGGCATCGCCACGGTCGCCGTCCACTCGGACGCGGACGCGACCGCCCCCCACGTACGGGAGGCGGACGCCGCCGTGCGGCTGCCGGGCGACGCGCCCGCCGACACCTATCTGCGCGGCGACCTCATCGTGAAGGCCGCCCTCGCCGCGGGCGCGGACGCCGTCCACCCCGGCTACGGATTCCTGTCGGAGAACGCCGAGTTCGCCCGGGCCGTCATCGCGGCCGGGCTGACCTGGATCGGGCCCGCGCCCGAGGCCATCGAGGCCATGGGCTCCAAGACCCGCGCCAAGCGCCTGATGGCCGAGGCCGGTGTCCCGGTGCTGGAGGCCGGGCCGGACGACCTGCCCCTGCTGGTCAAGGCGGCGGCGGGCGGCGGCGGACGCGGCATGCGCGTCGTCCGCGAGGCGGCCGACCTGGAGCAGGAACTGGCCGCCGCACGCGCCGAGGCGCTGTCCGCCTTCGGTGACGGCGAGGTGTTCCTGGAGCCGTACGTCGAGGACGGCCGGCACATCGAGGTACAGGTACTGGCGGACACGCACGGCACCGTGTGGACGCTCGGCGAGCGCGACTGCTCCGTGCAGCGCCGCCACCAGAAGGTGATCGAGGAGACCCCGGCCCCCGGCATCACCGGCGAACTGCGCCGGACGCTGCACGAGGCGGCGGAGGCGGCGGCACGGGCCATCGGCTACGTCGGCGCGGGGACGGTGGAGTTCCTGGTGTCGGCGGACGGCCGGCCGTACTTCCTGGAGATGAACACCCGGCTCCAGGTGGAGCACCCGGTGACCGAGTGCGTCTTCGGCGTGGACCTCGTCGCACTGCAACTCGACGTCGCCGAGGGCGGCCGGATCCCGGCCGCTCCCCCGGCGCCCTCCGGGCACGCGGTCGAGGCCCGGCTGTACGCGGAGGACCCTGGCCGCGACTGGCAGCCCCAGACCGGCGTCCTGCACCGCTTCCAGGTGCCGCGGGCGCCGGGGCTGCGGGTGGACGCGGGCTTCGGCGACGGGGACCGGATCGGCGTGCACTACGACGCGATGCTCGCCAAGGTCGTCGCCCACGCCCCCACCCGCCCGCAGGCGCTGCGGCTGCTCGCGCGCGCCCTGGAGCGGGCCCGCGTGCACGGCCTGGTGACCAACCGCGACCTGCTCGTACGGGTGCTGCGCGACTCCGACTTCGCCGCGGGGCGGCTGTCCACGGCCTTCCTCGACCGGCTCGGCCCGGCGCCCGCGGTGGACGAGGACGGGGTACGACTGGCGGCGCTGGCCGCCGCACTCGCCGACGCCTCCGGCCGCCACCCGCTGGGCGGCTGGCGCAACGTGCCCTCGGCGCCGCAGTCCAAGACCTACCGCGCCGAACCGGGTGGTACGGAGTACCAGGTCCGCTACCGCCTCGGCCGGAACGGCCTCGTCGCCGAGGGCCACCCGGACGTACGCCTGCCGGCGCACGGGCCGGACCGCGTGGTGCTGGAGGTCGCCGGGGTGCGCCGCGCCTTCGACGTGGCGGTCTACGGGGACGAGGTGTGCGTAGACGGACCGTTGGGCGCCCACCGCTTCACCGCGCTCCCCCGCTTCCCCGACCCGGAGACCCAGCTCGCGCCCGGCTCGCTGCTGGCCCCGATGCCGGGCACGGTGGTGCGCGTCGCCGACGTCGCCGTCGGCGACAAGGTGGCGGCCGGGCAGCCGCTGCTGTGGCTCGAGGCCATGAAGATGGAACACCGCGTCGCCGCCCCGGCGGACGGTGTGCTCACCGCGCTGCACGCCGAGGTCGGCCGCCAGGTCGACGTCGGTGCCGTACTCGCCGTCGTTCAGGAAGAGGAGTCCCCATGAGCGGTACGCCCGCTGTGCACGGACCGACCGGCACCTTCGACAACGTCCTGCTGGAGAGCGAGGAGCGGCGCGCGCTGCGCAAGGCCGTCTCCGACCTGGGCCGCCGCTACGGGCGGTCCTACTTCCTCGACGCCGTACGCGAGGGCAGGCACACCGACAAGCTGTGGCAGGAGGCCGGCGCGCTCGGCTACCTCGGGGTCAACCTGCCGGAGGAGCACGGCGGCGGGGGCGGCGGTCTGGCCGAACTCTCCATCGTGCTGGAGGAACTGGGCGCCGCCGGCTGCCCGTTGCTGCTGCTCATCGTCTCCCCGGCGATCTGCGGCACGGTCATCGCCCGCTTCGGCACCGAGGAGCAGAAGCGCCGGTGGCTGCCCGGGCTCGCGGACGGCTCGGTCCGGATGGCGTTCGGCATCACCGAGCCCGACGCCGGTTCCAACTCGCACCGGCTGACCACCACGGCCCGCCGGGACGGCTCGGACTGGCTGCTCACGGGCCGCAAGGTCTTCGTCTCCGGCGTCGACATCGCCGACGCGACGCTCATCGTGGGCCGCACCGAGGACGCCCGCACCGGCAAGCTGAAGCCGTGCCTGTTCGTCGTGCCACGCGAGACGCCGGGCTTCGAGTTCCGGCCGATCGACATGGAACTGTCGGCGCCCGAGAAGCAGTTCCACCTCTATCTGGACGACGTGCGGCTGCCCGCCGATGCCCTCGTCGGCGACGAGGACGCGGGGCTGCTCCAGCTGTTCGCCGGCCTCAACCCTGAACGCGTCATGACGGCCGCCTTCTCGATCGGCATGGGCCGCTTCGCGCTGGACGCCGCCGTGGACTACGCCCGCACCCGGCAGGTGTGGAAGGCCCCCATCGGCTCGCACCAGGCCATCGCCCACCCGCTGGCGCAGGCCCACATCGAGCTGGAACTGGCCCGGCTGATGATGCAGAAGGCCGCGTTCCTGTACGACGCGGGGGACGACATGGCGGCCGGCGAGGCCGCCAACATGGCGAAGTACGCGGCGGCCGAGGCGGGCGCGAAGGCCGTCGACCAGGCGGTGCACACCCTTGGCGGCAACGGGCTGACGGCCGAGTACGGTCTGGCCTCCCTCCTGACGGCCTCGCGCGTGGGTCGCATCGCGCCGGTCAGCCGGGAGATGATTCTCAACTACGTCTCGCACCACACGCTGGGTCTGCCCAAGTCCTACTGAGCACGTCCTACCGAGGAGGGGGGAACGGCCATGGCACAGCCGGCCGTGTTCCACAGCGAGTACCCCGAGGTCCCCGCCATCGACCAGCCGATCCACGAGGCCGTACTGGGCCACGCCGCCGAGTTCGGCGACCGGCCCGCGCTCGTCGACGGGGTGGAGGGCACGACCCTCACCTACGCGCAGCTCGACTCCTTCACCCGCCGCATCGCGGCGGCGCTGGCGGAGTCGGGCCTGCGCAAGGGTGACGTCCTGGCCCTGCACAGCCCCAACACCATCGCCTATCCGGCGGTCTTCTACGGCGCCACGCGCGCCGGGGCGGCCGTCACCACGGTCCATCCGCTCGCCACCGCCGAGGAGTTCGCACGGCAGCTGCGCGACAGCGGCGCCTCGTGGATCGTCACCGTCTCACCCCTGCTGGAGACCGCCCGCAAGGCCGCCGAACAGGCGGGCGGAGTGCGGGAGATCCTCGTCTGCGACAGCGCCGAGGGCCACCGCTCGGTCCTCGACCTCCTGGGCTCCACCGCCCCCGAGCCGAAGATCGTCTTCGACCCGGGCGAGGATGTGGCCGCGCTGCCGTACTCCTCGGGCACCACCGGTGTGCCCAAGGGCGTGATGCTGACCCACCGCAACATCGCCACCAACCTGGCCCAGCTGGACCCGACGCTGTCGATGGGCCCGGGCCACCGGATCCTGGCCGTGCTCCCCTTCTTCCACATCTACGGGCTCACCGCGCTCATGAACGCCCCGCTGCGCAAGGGCGCCACGGTCGTGGTGCTGCCGCGCTTCGACCTGGAGCAATTCCTGAAGGCGGTGGAGACGCACCGGGTGCAGGGCCTGTTCGTGGCTCCGCCGATCGTGCTGGCACTCGCCAAGCACCCGGCGGTCGCCGCGCACGACCTGAGCTCCCTGGAGTACGTGCTGTGCTCGGCGGCCCCGCTCGACGCGGAGCTGGCCCAGGCGTGCTCGAAGCGGCTGGGGCTGCCGCCGATCCTGCAGGCGTACGGGATGACGGAGCTGTCGCCGGGCACCCATGTGGTGCCGCTGGACTCGCGCGACGCGCCTCCCGGCGCGGTCGGCAAGCTCCTGCCGAGTACGCAGATGCGCATCGTGCCGCTCGACGGGGAGACCGACGGCGACGGCACCGGGGAGATCCACATCCGCGGGCCGCAGGTCATGAAGGGGTATCTCGGGCGGCCCGAGGAGACCTCCGCGATGATCGACGAGGACGGCTGGCTGCGCACCGGCGACGTGGGCCGGGTGGACGCGGACGGCTGGCTCCATGTCGTCGACCGCGTCAAGGAGCTGATCAAGTACAAGGGGTACCAGGTGCCGCCCGCGGAGCTGGAGGCCGTGCTGCTCACCGACCCCCGGGTGGCCGACGCGGCCGTGATCGGCGTGGTGGACGAGGACGGCAACGAGATCCCCAAGGCGTACGTCGTACCGCAGCAGGGCTCGGCCCTCACCCCGGACGATGTGATCGCGCACGTGGCCGGACAGGTCGCCCCGTACAAGAAGGTGCGGCGGGTCGAGTTCACCGACGCGATACCGAGGGCCGCCAGCGGCAAGATCCTGCGGCGCGAACTGCGCGCCCGCGAAAGGGGAACCACCCGATGACCGACGACGCCGCGGCGCCCTTCGTGCGGAGCGCGCACGACCGGGGGATCACCACGCTCACGCTGGACTCCCCGCACAACCGCAACGCGCTCTCCGCACGCATGGTCGACGAGCTGTCCGACGCGCTGGCCCACGCCGGCAAGGACCCTGCCACGCGGGCGGTGCTGCTCACGCACACCGGCGGCACCTTCTGCGCGGGCGCGGACCTGAAGGAGGCGACGTCGGCGGAGGGGCCGCGGCGGCTCGTGGCGCTGCTGCGGGCGATCGTGGAACTGCCCAAGCCGGTCGTGGCGCATGTGACGGGCCATGTGCGCGCCGGCGGGCTCGGGCTGCTGGCGGCCTGTGACATCCCGGTGGCGGGGCCGGGGGCGAGCTTCGCCTTCACCGAGGCGCGGCTCGGCCTCGCTCCCGCCGTGATCTCGCTGACGGTGCTGCCGCGCATGGACGCCCGCGCCGCCGCCCGCCACTACCTGACGGGTGAGGTCTTCGACACCGCGGAGGCCGTCCGCACCGGCCTGGTCGCCGCCCCGGAGGAGGCGCTGGAGGGCATCCTCACCGGGCTGCGCGCCGGGTCGCCGCAGGGGCTCGCCGAGTCCAAGGCGCTGACCACGGCCTCCGTGCTGCGCGTCCTCGACCGGGACGCGGCGGCCCTGATCGAGCAGTCGGCCCGGCTGTTCGGATCGCCCGAGGCGGCCGAGGGCATGCGGGCCTTCCTCGAACGGCGGGCGGCGCCGTGGGCGCTGTGAGCGCCACGCGTACGCCCAAGCAGGACCGCAGCCGCGCCACCCGGCAGCGGCTGCTGGAGGCGGCCGTCGCCTGCCTGGCCGAACGCGGCTGGGCGGGCAGCACGGTGGCGGTGGTCGCGGAGCGGGCGGGGGTGTCGCGCGGCGCGGCGCAGCACCACTTCCCCACCCGCGAGGACCTGTTCACCGGCGCGATCGAGTTCGTCGCCGAGCAGTGGCTGATCGCCCTGCGGGACCACGCGCACGCCCTCCCCCGCGAGGGCGTGCCGCGCACGCACGCCGTGGTCGGCATGATCGTGGACCTCTACACGGGGCCGATCTTCCGCGCGGCCCTGCACCTGTGGGTGGCCGCGGCCAACGAGGAGCAACTGCGGCCCCGGGTCACCGCGCTGGAGGGCCGGATCGGCCGGGAGGCGCACCGGCTGGCCGTCGAGATGCTCGGCGCGGACGAGTCGGTGACCGGGGTCCGGGAGACCGTGCAGGCCACCCTCGACATGGCGCGGGGGCTGGGGCTGGCGAACCTGCTGAGCGACGACGGCGCGCGCCGCGCGGGCATCGTGCGCGAGTGGGCGGCGGTCCTGGACGGGGTGCTGCGCCGCGGTTTTTGAGTCGCCCGGTGCCGGCGGCGGGTGAGAGGATCACCCGATGGCGAACGAGGCGGCGTCGGCCGCCGAACTGGGCTTTCTGCTGGGGCTGGTGGAGCCGGAGCAGGCCGAGCGGGCACGGCGCCGGACGGGACTCCCGGCGGACGGCCCGGCGAGGGCCGCGGAGCGGCCGGAGCATCTGGTGTGGGGACTGCGCTGGCATCAGCTCCCCTCGTCGGTGCTGTGGTGGATGCTGCAGGAGGACGATCCCCGCATCAACGCCCTGGTCTACCGGCACGGGCTCATCGACGACCGTGTACGGCACGACATCCTCACCGGGGTTCCGTACGGGCCGGATCGCACGCGTCGTGTGAGGGTCGACAGGGATCTGTCGCGCCTCAGTCCACCGGAGCTGCCCCGGGTCTCGGGGCCGGACGAGCTGACGGCCGCGCTGCGTGCCGTGACGACGATGGGCGCGGGGCGGACCGCCGCGCTCATGGTGGGGCGCGAGGAGTGGGCGGTGGTCGCCGCGGCCGACCGAGAGGAGCCGCTGCCCGGCTACGCCCGCTGGGCGCTGGCGACCCGCGCCGACTGCCCTCCCGAGGTGCGGGCGCAGTTCGGCACGCACCGCAAGTTCACGCACCGGCTCCGCGTGGCGGGCGTCGTGGACGGCCCCGCGACGTACGCGACGGCCACCCGCCCGGCACGCGACGCCCTGCGCGTCCTCGCGGTGGGGCGATGGGCGTTCGCCCGCCGGGCGGACGAGGCGGCCGGGACGCTGCGTCCCCTCGTACGCGCGGAGCTGGGCGGCAACACGGAGGCGTGGGCGGTTCTGGCGCAGTTGCTGCCGACGTTCTCGGGCACGCATCCGGAACTGATCACGACGGCCGGCGCGATAGCCGGCGGCGCCGGGGCGGGACCCGCCGGGCGGGAGCCGGACGATGAGGAACCGGCAGGCCCGGGGCCGGCGGGGCGGGGGCCGGCCGGGCGGGGAGGGGCCGCCGGGGAATCCGATGGCCCGTTGTCGGTGGGCTCTGGTAACACTGAGTCACAAGGGGATCGGGAGGATTCCGGGCGGATACGCGGGGGGCGGACATGGGATTCGACGAGCGGACGGGACGGCGGCCCGTCGTCGGCATCGCGGACCGGCGGGCGCTGGAGCAGTGGCGTCCGGCGGATCCGGGCGTCGTGGCGGAGGCGCGACGGCTGAAGGAGGCCGCGCTGCTCGACTTCGGGCTGACCGATTCGGCGGTGGCCTCGTGGCTGTACGCGAAGTGCCCGCATCAGATTCCCACGACCGCCGTGGACACCGCTGCCGTGGTCGCCTCGGGGGACGGCTCGGTGCTGCTGCTCTACAACCCCGATTTCTTCGTGGACGTGGGCCTGGAGGGCGTGAAGTTCGTCCTCTTCCACGAGGCCCGGCACGTGGTGCACCGGCATCTGTTCGCGGAGGCCGAGCTGCGGCAGGATCCGGTCTTCGCGACGGCGGCCGAGGTGGCGATCAACCATGTCGCGCTGGTCCGCCTGCGCCGCAAGGGACTGCCGCTGCGGGACGGGCGGCCGACGGGGGTCGATCCGCGCGAGGTCCACGCCGCGTATGAACGGGATCTGAGAGAGCAGGGGCTCGTCCCGCTGCCGTACGCGGAGTTCGTCGAGACCGACATGGGTGTCCACACCGAGCTCAAGCGGATGAAGAACCCGCCGGTGCCCGCCCGTTCGCACTGCGTGCATCTGACGGGGGACGGGGTGCCCGCCGACCAGGAGACGATCGACGCGATGGTCTCCTCCGCGCTGCTGAACTCGCTGCTGGCCGCCCGGCGCGGGCACACCGGAGCGGAGCGGGAGCTGCTGGACCTCATGGGCCGGACCGAGAACGCCTCGGCACGCACGGCCCGGCTGTGGGGGCAGCTCGGTGCCGGCGCGCTGCGCGGCGGGACGGTCAGGACCCGGCGGGTTGACTGGTGGCAGCGGTGGCTGGTCGACGTGGTCGCGTCGAAGCTGCGCGAGGGCGAGCGGCTGGTCTACCCGAAGAAGCGCGGTGCCCTGCTGGCGGCGCTCGGCCACGACCCGATGCTGTCGCGCCGCGGCCCGGTCCGCGACAAGGTACTGGTCATCGCCTACGACACCTCGGGGTCCATGCCGGATTCCGTCGTCGCCTGGCTGACCGAACTCGTGGGGCTGATCGACGGGGTGGAGGCGCACTGGCTCTCCTTCGACGGCGTGGTGATGCCGTTCGCCCCCGGTGAGCGGGTGTACGGCGGCGGGGGCACGAGCTTCCAGGTCGTCGCCGACTACGTGGAAGGCCGTTCCGCGGTGGGCGGACGGTATTTCGAGGAGCGGCCGGACGCCGTGATCGTGCTGACCGATGGCCATGCGCCGCACATCACCCCGGCCGAGCCCGACAAGTGGATATGGCTGATCACAGGGGGCGGCGACGACTGGCCCGACGCCCACACCCCGGCCATGGCCTGCCACCGCGTGACGACAGGAGCGAGATGACCACCACCGCGGCGACCGCCACGGCCGGCCCCCGGCCCTGGCGGGCCAACGCCACGTATCCGCGGGCACCCGAGGGGTGGACGGGGGCGTCCCGGCTGGAGTCGTTCATCGACGCGATGATCGACATGGGCCAGACCGGGCAGGTCTTCGGCGAGCACGGCATCGGCAAGACCTCGACGTTCTTCTCGCACATCGCCGAGGCGTATCGGGACGCCGAGCTGGTCTACGTCCCGGCGGCCAACCTCACCCCGGACGACCTGCTGGCGAACGCGCCGGTCCGTGATCCGCGGACGGGAGAGCTGGTGCTGCGTCAGCTGCTGATGAGCCAGCTGAAACCGGGCCGCCCGTTCGTGCTGCTCATCGACGACTCGCTGCAGGCGGGCGAGACGATCCAGTCCCAGCTGATGCAGATCGCCTGCGACTGGACGCTCGGCGAGTACGACCTTCGGGAACTGGGCTGCGTCGGGGTGTTCCTCAGCGACAACGAGTCCCTGGCCGAGACGGCGGCCCGGCGCGGCGACCTGGCGATCCTGGACCGCATGGTCACCGTGCGGGTGACCGCCAACGACACGTCGTGGCGCCTGAAGCTGGCCGCGGCATACCGGGACTGGGATCTGAGCGGGGTCTTCGCCCTGTGGGCGTCACTCGGCCCGGCGGTGCGGGAGCTGCTCTCGCCGCGCACCCTCGACCACATCCTCGCCAACGCCCGGGAGGGTTTCCCGCTGCGCTGGGGGCTGCCGCTCGTCAACGGTGAGCGGCTTCGGCTGGCGGAGCCCCGGCCGGACGGCTCCCCGGGGGTGAACCGGACGTCGGAGATCCTGGACCGGATCGCCGCGGAGCTCGGTGTGCCCAACCCGGCGACCGTTCCGGATCCGGTGCGCTCCGTGGTGCGGGCGGCCTTGCGCAACCGGTGGACGGTGCTGCTGCAGGGGCCGCCGGGCTGCGGCAAGACCGAGCTGGTCCGGGAGACCCTGCGCGACGGCCTGGGCCGTGATCCGCTGTACTTCTCCCTCCCGGTCACGAACGTCGAGGACCTGTGTGCGCCCATTCCGGGCCGGGACGGTTCGCTGGACAATCTGCCGGCGGTGAGGTTCACCGGCGGCGAGCCGAAGGCGATCGTCTGGGACGAGTACAACCGCCCCAAGGACAAGGCCGCGTTCGCCAGGCTGATGGAGATCACGCAGGAGTGGTCCCTGGCGGGCCGTCCCATCGAGAACCTGCGGGCGCAGATAGCCGTGCAGAACCCGCCGTACCATCTGGGCCGCAAGCTCCTGGTGGCGCGGAACAACATCGCCCAGGCGACCCGCTTCACCGCCTCCCTCACCGTCGAGCCGGGGGACATCCCGGCGAACGAATGGCTGATAGCGCGGTACGGCGCGGTCGCGGAGACGGTGCTGGAGTGGTGGAAGCACGACATCGACGAGGAGGGCCGCGCCTGGATCACCAAGCGCACCATCGAGCGGCTGATCAAGCTCCACCAGCGCGGTCTGCCGCTGCAGATGGCGACCGTCTACCTCGGTGACGGCGAGTACGCGCCGGTGCCGCTGACCGCGCTCGTCGACCGTCTCGCCGAGCGCAAGGTGACGGGGCTGCGTGAGCTGGCGCACGAGGTGAGCGCGTGGGAGGCACGGCTGCGACGCGCGCGGGAGGAGTCCGGGGAGGGGAACAACGACAGCGACCTCGTCCACCAGGTCATCGCCAACGCGGAGTTGTCCCAGCTCAAGCGGCATCGCAAGGCGGTGGCCCGGCTGGTGGCGCTGCTGCCGCCGAAGCTGCGCTCCACGTATCTCGTGGGCGCCTCGGAGCCGGTGCAGCGCTTCTGGATCGAGACCTTCGCCCGTATACCCCGCTGATCAGCGGGGGGTGCGGTGGACGCTGCGTACGGCCGCGATGGCGGCGGGCACCTCCGGCGACGGCAGGTGCGCGCTCAGCGCGCCGAGCCGCTGCCGGATGCTGGTCGCGACGCCCTTGCCGAGGACGTAGCGGGTGGGCGTCGCGGCGCCGGGCGCGGCGTCGAGCAACCGGTGCGCCTCCCGGCTGCGCATGCCGGTGTGGCTGAGGACGAGATGGGTCAGCCGGTGCGGTGCCGCGGCGAGCGCCATGGCCATCGCGCCGGCCGCGTCGGCGTCCAGGCGGTTGTCGGCGGCGCCGAGCGCCCCGGCCGCCTTGACCCGCCCCAGATCCAGGAGTTCCACGCCCGCGTCGGCCGCCGCGGCGACCAGGCGCGCGCAGGCCCGCGGCCCGATGCCGTTGCTGGCCACGGAGAGCCGTACGAGCCGGCCGTGCGGCGCTGTGGCCAGGGCGTCGGCGAGCAGGTACGCGCCCTCGTCGCCGAGGCGTGCCGCCGACGCGTACAGCTCGGCGACCGCGCCCGCCGTGAGCAGCGCGGCCAGGGAGGCCGCCCCGGCCGGGCCGAGGGCGTTGCCGCCGACGAACAGCCGCTCCATGGCGCGTCCGGACCGGGCCGCCAGGATCAGCGCGTCGGCCAGTTGGGCGAGGCCGGCCGGGTCGAGCCCGGTCTGCACCAGGTCCAGGGTGCGCAGCGATCGTGCCGCCTCGACGAGGCCGGCGCCGGCCTCGCCCGCGCCGCCGCCCAGCGGGTTGCGCTTGAGCCACACCCCGGTGACGGCCTGCGGCGAGGCGCGCAGGTTGTCGGCGATCCGGCAGGCACCTCCCGCGGTGATGCCGTTGCAGCCGAGGTAGAGGGTCTCGACTCCGCTGCCCGGGGTGCGCTCGGCGACGGCGGCGGCTCTCGCGTCGCCGAGGCCGTCGGTGCCGAGCAGCAGATGCCGCACGACGCCGGTCGCGGGCGCCTGGCGCAGGGCGTCGGCGACGGCGGCGGCCCCGGCCGGGCCGAGCTCCTGCTTGCACAGGTCGAGGCGTCCGTCGGGCAGGGCGGTTCCGGCCGGGAAGTCCCGGCGTTCGGCGGTGGCCTGGCCGCCGCGCAGCCAGCCCAGCAGCGGTACCAGGTCGGCGTGCGGGCGGGGGGTGACCTCGGGGACGCCCGCGTGGCCCGGTTGCCCGTCCGTCATGTCACCACTCCGCTTCCCTGTAGTCCTTGAGGAAGACACCGGAGACCGGGTGCCCGGCCTCACCGCGCACGATCGGGTCGTAGACGCGGGCGGCCCCGTCGACGATGTCGAGCGGCGTGCGGAAACCCCGGCCGGCGAGCCGGTTCTTCTTCGGCAGCGGGTTCTCGTCGGTGATCCAGCCGGTGTCGACGCTGCACATGTGGACGCCCTGCGCGGCGAGCGCGGGGCCGCTGGTGCGGGTGAGCATGTTGAGGGCGGCCTTGGCCATGTTGGTGTGCGGATGGCCGGCGGTCTTGTTGCGGACGGCGAACCGGCCCTCGACGGCGGTGACGTTGACGATGTAGCGGCGCGGTCGCGGCGAGGCGAGCAGCAGCGGCAGCAGCCGGTCGCAGAGCAGGGCGGGGGCGAGGGAGTTGACCAGCTGGGTCTCCAGGACCTCGGCGGGGTCGAGCCCGCCGAGCTCCGCCGACCAGGAGTTCTCCGGTGCAGTGTCGGGCAGTAGTCCGGCCTCGTCCGTCCCGGCCAGCAGGAGTTCCGCCGTCGGCCCCGGGGCGGACGGCAGCCCGCGGACGGTGCCGAAGCCGGGGGCGGCGAGCAGGGCCCCGGGCCGCGGTCCGGCGGGCAGCGGCGCGCGCTCCCCCGCGGTGAGGGCCGCGTAGGACTCGGGCGGCCTGCGGACGGTCTGGGCCGCGTTGTTGACGATGATGTCGAGCGGCTCACCGGCCTCGCGGAGCTGTTCGCACAGGCCGAGGACCTGGCGCGGGTCGCGCAGGTCGACGGCGACGACGGTGAGCCGGTGGAGCCATCGGGCGCTTCCGGGCGCCTCGGTGAAGCGGCGCAGGGTGTCCCGCGGGAAGCGGCTGGTGACCAGGAGTTCGGCCCCGTCGCGCAGCATCATCAGGGCCAGCTGGAAACCGATCTTGACACGGCCGCCGGTCAGCAGCACACGGCGCCCGGTGAGGTCGGTGCGGGCCCGCCGGCGGGCGGTGTTGTCCGCGGCGCAGTCGGGGCAGAGCAGGTGGTAGAACGCGTCCGCGCGCCGGTAGGGGGACTTGCAGACGTAGCACCGGCGCGGCCGGGTGAACTCCCCCGCGCTGCCGCCCTCCGCCGCGTCGTCGAGGGGCGCGTCCTCACGGCGTTCCCGCGCGCCGGTCGCGGTGGCCGCCACCACCTCGGCGTCCGCCACGGCCCGGCCGTCGCGCCGGGTCTTCCTGCGCCGCAGCCGTCCGTCGCGGGCGAAGCTCGCGGCGACCTGCTCGGCCCTCAGCCGTACCGGATCGTCCACGGGCAGCGCGCGCAGTTTGCCCACCACCGTGTCGAAGGCCGCGAGTTCCGCCTCCGTGATGTCGCCCGTGTCCCCCACTGCCCCTGCCCGACGTCCGGCACTGCCCGGTGGGTCCGGCCGGATTCGAACCGGCGTGTCCGGCCCTGCGAAGGCGGCGCGCCTGCCTCTGCGCTACGGACCCGTGCTCCCCCGGCTGCCCGGACGGCCGGATTCGAACCGGCGTGATCCCTCCTTGAAGGGAGGGGCGCCTGCCTCTGCGCTACATCCGGGCATTGCGATGATCCTATCGGGGGCCCGGCCGGATTCGAACCGGCGTATCCGCCTTGAGAGGGCGGCGGGTCTGCCTCTGCCCTACGGGCCCATGCCCCCGAACTGCCCGGACGGCCGGATTCGAACCGGCGTGATGCGTCTGAGCAAGACGGCGCGCCTGCCTCTGCGCTACGTCCGGGCATCGGGCCGATCGTACCCGTCGGACCCGTCGGACCCGTCATACCCGCCGCACCCGTCAGGGATCCGGACCACCCCACAGCGCTTCCGGACCGCCCATCGGCCAATCCACCGGAGGAATCCGGGCGTTCACCGCCGAAGCGCACACAACGCATTGACGCGGCCATGCCATGACCGCACGATCGAGGCCGAACTCCTGTGCCACCCCCACACCCAGGAGAGGACGATCATGCGCATCCCCCGAACCGGCAGACGGGCGACGGTCACCGCCGCGCTGCTCGCCTGCGCCCTGGCCGCCTCGCTCGCCGTGCAGGCCGACGCGTCACCGTCCACCGCCGGCGGCCGCCCCCTCACGGCCGCGGCCGACGAGATCGTCCGGCAGTACGAGGTGGCGGGCACCGGCACGGTCGCCGCCCGCACCGCGCTCGCCGCCCGCGGCGTGTCCATCGACGCGGCCCGCAGCCACTCCACCGTGGTCACCGCGAACTCCGCACAGGCGGCCGCGCTGCGCTCCGCGGGCTACCGCCTCACCGCGCTCCCCGGCCCGTCCGCGGCGAGCGAGGGCACCCTCGGCCCCGACGGGGACGTCTCGGTGCTGGACTTCCCGGCCTCCGACGCGGGCTACCACAACTACGCCGAGATGACCGCGGAGATCAACACCCTGGTCTCGGCGCACCCGAACATCATGAGGCAGCAGGTCATCGGCACCTCCTACGGCGGTCGCGCCATCGTCGCCGTCAAGATCAGCGACAACGTCGGCACCGACGAGGCCGAGCCCGAGGTGCTCTTCACCCACCACCAGCACGCCCGCGAGCACCTCACCGTCGAGATGGCGCTCTACCTGCTGCACCAGTTCGGCGACGGCTACGCCGGCGACAGCCGCATCAGGAACATCGTCGACTCCCGCGAGATCTGGATCATCCCGGACCTCAACCCGGACGGCGGCGAGTACGACATCGCGTCCGGCTCCTACCGCAGCTGGCGCAAGAACCGCCAGCCCAACTCCGGTTCCTCCTCGGTGGGCACCGACCTCAACCGCAACTGGAACTACCGCTGGGGCTGCTGCGGCGGCTCCTCCGGCTCCACGTCCAGCGCGACCTACCGGGGCGCGTCCCCCGAGTCCGCCCCCGAGGTCAGGCTCGTCGCCGACTTCGTGCGCGGCCGGGTCGTCGGCGGCAGGCAGCAGATCACCGCGGGCATCGACTTCCACACCTACAGCCAGCTCGTCCTCTGGCCCTTCGGCTACACCACCGCCAACACCACGACCGGCATGACGGCCGACCAGTACAACACCTTCGCCACCTTCGGCCGCACCATGGCGGCCACCAACGGCTACACCCCCGAGCAGGCCAGCGACCTCTACATCACCGATGGGTCGATCGACGACTGGCTGTGGGGCACCCACGGCATCTGGGCCTACACCTTCGAGATGTACCCGGGCCCGAACGGCTCCTCGGGCTTCTACCCGCCCGACGAGGTGATCCCGGCCCAGACCAGCCGCAACCGCGAGGCGGTGCTGCTGCTCCTGGAGAACGCGGACTGCATGTACCGCGCCATCGGCAAGGAGGCGCAGTACTGCTCCTGACCCCGGCCTGACGCTCCCGTCCCACCCCCCGACCCCGGTCCCGCGGCGCGCCGCGCGCCGCGCGCCGCGGGACCCGGCTGCCCGGAACCGGCGCCGTCCCCGGCCTACCATCGGAGCCGCGCGAGCCCGCCGCTCGCCGTCCGCACCCGACCCGGGAGGCCCCGTGACCACCGGCCACGATCCGCTCGCCGTCCGCGAGGAGGTGCGCGCCTTCGCGCTGACGCTGCCCGGCGCCGGCGAGGAGTTCCCCTGGGGCGAGAGCGTCGTCAAGGTCGCCGGGAAGGTGTTCGTCTTCCTCGGCGTCGGCGACGGCAGCCACCCGCCCGGCATCAACGTCAAGCTCAAGGACCCCGAGGCGCACGAGCACGCGCTCTCCGTCCCCGGCGCCGAGCCCTCCGGCTACGGCCTCGGCAGGGCCGGCTGGGTCTCCGTGCCCCTCACCGAGGAGGCGCCGGCCGCCGAGGTGCTCTGCGACTGGGTCGAGGAGAGCTACCGCGTGGTCGCCCCGAAGCGGCTCATCGCGGAGCTGGACGGGCGCTGAGCTCCGGCGTCGCGCCGATCACGGCGGCCGTCGCGGCGTCGAGGGGGTAGGGCCGCTCCGGCGGCAGCAGCGCGGCGGCGGCCTCGCGGTCGCCGGAGCGCACGAGGTCGTGGACCTGGTGCGCGAGCCCGGTGACGTCCCGCACCCGGACGATCCAGTGGTCGGCGTAGTCGCGCGTCGCCCGTCCGGTGAGCCCGAGCTGCAGCGAGCGGTACGGCAGCGGGCGAAGGGACAGATCCCGCTCCGGGTCCCACTGGACGCGCACCTGCGTGGCGCGCACCTGCTCGGCCCAGGTCTCGCGGTCCGGGTGGACGGAGCGGTCGAAGTGCGACAGGCAGGCTTGGCGCAGCGCCGACTCGAAGCCCTCGCGGCCGATGTCGAGGGCGAGCACGCGTTCCTGCCCCTCCTTCCGGCCCCAGCCGCTGCGGTACATCATCCACAGGAACGACGGTTTGATCCACGTCATCCGGGAGCGGCTCCAGCTCGCGGGGAAGCGGCCGTGCAGCGCGGCGTGATCACCGATCTCCGGACGGTACGCCTGATAGACCGTCACGGTGTCGTCGGTGTGCGCGGCCCTGATCCGGCGGTACGGCATCTCGGTGTTCTCCATGATGCGGGCATCCTGCCCACCCCGGACCGCCCGCCGCCAGGCATTTTCCGGCGGCCTCCGCCGTCCGGCGGGCCGCGCCGTGCGGGCCCCCGGTACGTCGCCTAGCCTGGAATCCCGACGCGACATCGGCACGACGGGCCCGGTGAACTGCACCGCACCAGGGTGGGAGGTCCGCGGTGGGCTCTGTCTCCTTCCTCCTCGTGATCGTCATCGTCACGGCGCTCGCCTTCGACTTCACCAACGGCTTCCACGACACGGCCAACTCCATGGCGACGTCGATCGCCACGGGCGCGCTCACGCCGCGGGTGGCCGTCGCGGTGGCCGGGGTGCTGAACCTGCTGGGGGCCTTCCTGTCCACGGAGGTGGCCCGGACCATCTCCGACGGCATCGTCGACGACGCCAAGGTGTCCGCCGTCATGATCTTCGCCGGGCTGGTGGGGGCGATCCTGTGGAACCTCGTCACCTGGCTGCTCGGCCTGCCGTCGAGCTCCTCGCACGCGCTGTTCGGCGGGTTGATCGGAGCGGTCTGGGTGGGCGCGGGCACGTCGGCCGTCAACGCCGCCGAGGTGCTGGAGAAGATCGTGATCCCGGCCATCGCCTCACCGGTCGTCGCCTGCGTGGTGGCGATGCTCGCGACCTACCTGGCCTACGTGATCACCAGACGGACCGCGGGCAACCGGGCGAAGCGGGGCTTCCGCGCCGGTCAGATCGGCTCCGCCTCGCTCGTGGCCCTCGCCCACGGCACCAACGACGCCCAGAAGACGATGGGGGTCATCACCCTGACGCTGATCTCCGGCGGGCTGCTGGCGCCCGGTTCCGGTCCGCCGTGGTGGGTCGTGCTGAGCGCCGGGCTGGCGATCGCGCTCGGCACCTACGTGGGGGGCTGGCGGATCATCCGCACGATGGGGAAGGGACTGACCGACATCGAGGCGCCCCAGGGCTTCGCCGCCGAGACGAGCGCGACGTCCGTGATCCTCGCGTCCTCGCATCTGGGCTTCGCCCTGTCCACCACTCAGGTCTGCACCGGCAGCATCCTGGGCGCCGGGCTGGGGCGCAGGCTGGCCCAGGTCCGCTGGGGGGTCGCCGGGCGGATCGCCGTGTCCTGGGTGCTGACGCTGCCCGCGGCGGCGGCCGTGGGCGGGGTGGCGGCCTGGGTCGCCGACCACGGCGACGTGGGGGTGGCGCTGGTGGCCGGTGTCGCGGTCGCCGCCGCCTCGGCCTTCTACGTCCTGTCGCGCCGCCGCCCGGTGAACGCCGACAACGTCAACGACACGCGTACCGGTGTGCCGGAGCCGGCCGGCCGGTCGGCCGGCGGGCGGTGAGGAGCGGATCCCGCATGGACATCGAATGGGGCAACCTCGGCGGCGTGTTCGGGGCCAGCCTCGGCATCACGATCGTGGTCGTCGTGATGTTCTCGCTGGGTGTCGCCGCCTGGGGGCGCGCCGGCGGCGAGGGGCCGCGCGCCAAAGCGCCGCGCGACGCCCGCGAGAGGACCGCCCTGGCTGTGGCGGCCCTGTGCTTCGCGGCCTGTCTGGCCGTGGCGGCCTACGGCATCGACCTGATCGTCCCCGGGTAGGGAGGGCTCGCCGCGGCCGCTCCGGCCCGGGAACTGGATGTACTCGGCCGACACATTGGCTCCCGCAGCCACCGCTGGGAGGTGCCCCTGGTGCGGCGCATCGCACCAGCGGAGAGTCGTCCTCGTAGTGGCTACGCGGGCGATGCGACAACTCCCCCGGGCCGAAGGCCGGAGGAGTGCCGTGCCTGGGGGCACCTCCCAGCGAAGCCGGGGGAGCTTCGCTGGACAGGCGGTGACGACAGGCTTAGCGCGGGTAGAGCTGGAACGAGACCGCCGGACGGTCCCCGAAGCGCCGCGACGCGATCTCCATCGCCCGGCCGAGGAAGTCGCGCGCGTACTCCTCCGGCTCCCGGTCGCTGAGGGCCCGGATGTACGCCCGGTGCTCCGCGAGGGAGGCGACGGCCCGCTCGACGTCAAAGTCGCCGACCTCGACCGCGTGCGTGGGCTGCGGAGATCCCGCGACCGCCACCCAGCGGACCCCGCCCCAGGGTTCCAGGCTCTCGTCCCGGACGAGTTCGGGGAAGATCCACCGGTTGCCCGCGTCACCCGCGGCGTCCAGGACGGCACGGCCGACGGCCCGGTGGTCCGGGGTGTTCCAGACCGTGCCGCCCCAGGTGTCGTGGTGGTTCAGGGTGATCAGCAGCTCGGGACGGTGCCGTCGGATCGCGGCGGCGATCTCGCGGCGCAGCGCCGGGCCCTCCTCTATGACGCCGTCCCGGTGGTCGAGGAACTCGACGGTCTCCACGCCCACCACCGCCGCGCTGGCGCGCTGCTCGGCCTCGCGTATCCGCGCCGCGTCCTTCGGGCGTATGCCGTCGATGCCGGCCTCACCGCGGGTCACCAGCAGATAGCGGATCTCGCGGCCCGCCTCGGTCCAGCGGGCGATGGCCGCGGCGGCGCCGTACTCGAGGTCGTCGGGGTGGGCGACGACGGCGAGCGCCCGCTGCCAGTCCTCGGGCATGGCGTCGAGGTACTGCTCGGACATGGGGGCGCCTCCTTGGGGCCGGGGTGGGCACAAGGAGTTGATCATGGCACGGGCGCCGGCGGCGGCTCCGCCGGGGTCACGTCGGTGAGGCCCGGCGCGGGCCGGACGCGGACGGGCCGGGCGGCGGGCCCCGTCCCGGGCAGGGAGCACCCGAGCGCACGGAACGGGCAGGGGGCGGCCTCCGGGAACGCCGGGATCCGCACCCGGCGGACGTGCGGGTCAGTAATCCGGTCGCCTGACGGCGACACCCAGTGATCTTGTAAATCGATGGCGGCAGCGCCTTGTTGACCTTGGACGCCATCTATTTACGCATCAGGCGGGACCGCCGTCCGCCGCCGTCGCCGGTGCGGGCAGCGACGTCACGGTGGCGCCGTGGTCCCCCGTGGTCTCCGGCGGCGGAGCCGCGGTGGGGGCCGGTCCGGCGGCGTGTTTCTTCTCGACGACCTTCTCCGCGGTTTTGCCACCGAAGTAGAAGCCCACCATCACGATCATGAAGGTGTTGAAGCTGTCTTGACATCCTCCCGGGCCTCAATGCCCGGGATTCCCGCCTGCTCCCACACAAGGCGTGTGGGTCGCTTCGGGTGGGTTCCTAATGGGCAGCGGTGGGAGCCGGAGAAGTCTTGACATCACCCAAGCCGTGAGCTCTTAAAGGTAGAGCGGCTCGATGGTTCCTACTCCGCTGG